>JAFASL010000025.1 GCA_019244535.1 Alphaproteobacteria bacterium | reverse complement strand
CGGTGGTCGCCGCATCATTCAAAAAATAATGGTGCCGGGAAAACCGGAGGGCGTGTTGCTACCGAAGTGCGTGCCCGAGGATCTCCGGGTGCTCGATCATTATCTGTCGGCGCTGGAAGCGGGCGCGGCGCTTCCGATGGGAGGGATTCGTGTAATCGCCATCGCTACCGAGACCCCGGCGGCGATGTTTGCGCTCGGCGGCTATGGCGGCGTGTCGCCGCGGCTCGAAGCCATCACCTGGGGGGCAGAAGATCTCGCGGCGTGTCTTGCCGGCAACAACCGCCGTGCGGACGGCGTGTACGACGACGTCTATCGGCTCGCTCGGTCGCTCTGCCTGCTGGGCGCGGCGGCCGCCGGCGCCATCGCGATCGACACGATCTACACCGATTTCAAGGATGAGGCCGGGCTCGCCGCCGAGTGTGCCGCCGCACGGCGTTCCGGTTTTACCGCCAAGATGGCGATCCATCCGGCACAGATCCCTATCATCAACCAGGCCTTCTCCGTCAGCGGAGAGGAACTTGCTTGGGCGCGCAGGGTCGTCAAGGTATTTGCCGAACATCCTGATGCCGGAACGATAAGCCTCGACGGCAAGATGGTCGATAAACCGCATCTTACCTTGGCGCGCCGGCTTCTCGGTCTCGGTCCGGATTGAAGCGGTTACGGGGTCCGCTCCATCGCGGCCCCGATGGTTTGAGACAATGGCGCCCGATCTCGTTAGTTGCTATAAATCATAAGCATCTTGAGGTTGAAGTGAATGCGCGTGAAATCGGTCATCGGAATACTCAGTGCGGCGATGCTGCTGGCGGCGTGCGCGCAAACCCCGCCATTGTATTTCGGGCCGCAGCTGGCATCGCTGCGCGGCGACGTCACTCCGGAGGCGATCAACTCTCCCGTGTTTGCGGTACGGCCGCCACTGCCCGGCCAGCCCAGTTATCTCGACACAATCCGCTATATCGACGACGGGGTTAAATACATAGACCCGTTCGCCGAGTTCTTTGTTTCGTTTGACGGCCAACTGTGCTTTCGTGGGTTGGTCAATCGCCAACAAGTATATTTCGAAAATTATCAGAATTACTGGTGTATGTATCCAACCGCGGTGAAAAATGTGGAGGCACTCGAGAACAACGTCAGTTACGTGAATAACGTCCGCCTGTGGTGCGTGCTCGAAGCACCGCAATGTGCCAGGCGCATCGGTATTCCCAATTATTTGGATGACAGCGGTTGGATCGGGAACAGCATAACCGCTCAGACCCGGCCGTTCAGAGACCAGCGCAATGCAATCCAGTACCTGATCTATCTGATGGGCGGAAATGTCAGGGAGCCGGAGCCGCTGGTCAGGTAAGCCGGGGCCGAAAGCCTGCTTGACACTGCGGCGCGGGGGTCTAGCGTCCGTAGGCTGACCCGCAACGGAGGAAATCCGATGATCATCGAGATGCGCACTTACACCTTGCAACCGGGTACGGTGGCCACTTTCGAGGAACGGTTCGCCGAGGCGTTGCCGGTGCGCGCCAAGGTCTCACCGCTTGCCGCCTTCTGGCACACCGAAGTGGGACCGCTCAACCAGGTAATCCATGTCTGGCCGTACGAAAACCTCGAAGAGCGCACCCGGTTGCGCGCCGAGGCGACCAAATTGCAGGGCTGGCCACCCAACACGCGCGAATTCGTCATCGATCAGCGAAGCGAGATTTATCTGCCGGCGCCGTTCTCACCAAAGCTCGAGGCGCGCCAGCTCGGCAGCGTCTACGAGATCCGCACTTACACCTTCAAGCCGGGCGGCATCCCGGCGACGATCGACCGGTGGAGCACGCAAATCGGCGAGCGCATCAAGCTGTCGCCATTGGTGGGCGCCTGGTACTCGGAGCTGGGCGGTCTCAACAAATGGGTCCACATCTGGGCCTACAAGGATGCCGGAGAGCGTTTCCGCATCCGCGAAGAGGCGAGATCAAAGGGCATTTGGCCGCCAAGAGGGGGCCAACCGGGCATGATGCTCAAACAGGAGAACATGCTGGTCGTGCCGGCATCTTTCTCGCCGCTGCGCTGACCCGCGGGCTTGGGGCGGGGCCGGCCCGCCCCAGCGCCGCCGCGATCGACCAATTGAAGGAGAGCAGTTCGATGCGCCGCCTCTGGATCGTCGTAGCGTTGCTGGCGTTCGGCTATACCCTGCTGCCGACGATATCCGCGTCCGCCGGATATGGGGCGATTGCCTGGGACAAGGGCACCGGCAAGTACGGCGTCAGCTGGAACCAGCCGACGGGCAAGCGCGCCGAGGAAGTAGCGCTTGGTGAATGCGGCGCCAGCGGCTGCGAGGTGGTGCAAAGAATCGTTCCGAGAATGTGTGGTGCGTTGGCGACGACGGCGGACGGCAAGCATGCCGGCGCTGCGAGACGCAAAGATCGCGAGGCCGCCCGTGTCGCCGCCCTTCAAAACTGCGACAAAGATCAAGCTGGGGAGTGCACCGTCCGAGCTGCGGACTGCAACAAATAGCGGCTGCAGCTCGAAGCCTAGGTCCGCATAACCCCTCGTTCTCGCCCTCGACCCAGGCCTCAATAGATGTGCTGGCCGCCGTTGACGAAGATCTCCGTCGCGGTGACATAGGCGGCGTCTTCGCTGCACAGGAAGAAGATCGTGCCCGCGACGTCTTCGGGGTCGCCGAGCCGGTGGAGCGGGATGCGCGGCAGCAGCGAGGTCGTCTCGGGGGACAGCATCGCGGTCTTGATCTCGCCGGGGGCGACGGCGTTGACCCGAACCCCGAGCCGGGCGAATTCGGCGGCCATCTCGCGCGTCAAAGCCGATAGTGCCGCTTTTGATGTGGCATAGGCCGAGCCTGCGAAAGGATGCACGACGTGACCGGCGATCGAGGTGACATTGACGATCGCGCCCTTGCCCTTCTGCAGCGCTGCGGAGAACGCGCGCGCCAGGATCAACGGCACAAAAAAATTGAGATGGAAGACCGCGTGCCAGGCCTCCAGGTCGCTGTTCAGGCATTCGAGCCGTTCCTTGGTCGGCGATTTCGGCGACACGCCGGCATTGTTGACAAGGGCGTGCAGCGGACCGTCGAGGAGCGCGCACGCCTCGGCGATGAAGCGATCGAGATCCTCTGGGTTGCCGAGATCGGCAGTGATGTGGTGGGTCCAATTCGGGTCGCGCTTGCATTCCTCCGGCACCGCCTCGCGCGAGCACGTGATGATCCGCCAGGCGGCATCGCTGAAGCGTTTGACCGTGGCATGGCCGATCCCGCGGCTCGCCCCGGTCAACAGCAAGACCTTTCGCTCGGCGCTCACCGCGCGACCACGCGTCGCGGAAAGTTGGACCGCGGCTCTTCGATCCCCTCCGGATCCTGGTGGATGATCACCTCCGCGTTGGGATAGGCAGCACGCAGCTCGGCCTCCACCTCGTCTGAGATCTCGTGCGCGCGAATGAGGCTCATCGCACCGTCCATTTCGAGATGGATCTGAATAAAGGAGGTGGGGCCGGCTACGCGGGTGCGCAGATCATGCGCGGCGACGACATCGGGGTGCGATTGCGCGATCTCGCGGATCTTTTCACGCTCATCGTCAGGCAGCTCGTGGTCCATCAGCTGAAACAGCGACAGGCGCGCCAGCCGAACAGCAGAATAGACGATCCAAATTCCGATCGCGGCGCCGAACAGGGGATCGAGGAGCGGAAAATCGAGCGCGCTCCCCAAGATGAGCGCGGCGATGACGCTCAAATTCAACACCAGATCGCTTCGATAGTGGAGCTCGTCGGCGCTGATCGCGATCGATCCGGTACGGCGCACGACATACCTTTGATAGGAAACCAAACCGATCGTCATGAGGATGGAGAAGACGACGACAGCAACCCCGGCCGCGGCGTTCTCAACCGGAGCCGGCGAGACCAGCCGCCTTATCGCCTCGGCGAGCAGCAGCATTGCGCTGCCGATGATGAAAGCCGATTGGCCCAGGACTGCGAGTGGTTCCGCTTTGCCGTGGCCAAAACGATGCTCGCGGTCGGCGGGTGTCATGGCGTGCCGGACAGCGATCAAATTGACGAGCGAGGCCGCGGCGTCGAGCAGCGAGTCGACCAGGCTCGACAGCAGTGCCACCGACCCCGTTTCGAGCCAAGCGGCGAATTTGGCGGCGATCAGAACGGCAGCAACCGCAACCGAAGCATAGGTCGCCAGACGCCGCAGGCGATCCGCTGGCGGTCCATGTATCAGGGGAATAGCCGTTCCCGTCGCCATTCCGCGCCTTCGCGAACAAACAACAGCCTATCATGCAACCGAAACGGCCGCTCTTGCCAGAATTCGATCGAGTGGGGCACGACCCGAAAACCGGACCAGTGCGGCGGTCGGGGAACCGCGCCTTCCGGGAACCGCTTTGAGAACTCCCCGACCCGTCGTTCCAGCTCGGCACGGCTGGCCAGCGGCTGGGATTGGTCGGAGGCCCAGGCGCCGATCTGGCTGTCCCGAGGGCGGCTGGCGAAATAGGCGTCGGCCTCCTCGTCGGTGACCAGTTCGACCGGGCCCTCGATGCGGACCTGGCGGTTCAGTGATTTCCACAGAAAGCACAGGGCGGCGTGCGGGTTGGTGAGCAATTCCTTCGACTTGCGGCTTTCGAAATTTGTGTAGAACACGAACCCCCGTTCATCCAGTCCCTTGAGCAGCACGGCCCGGGCGGATGGTCGGCCCTCAGCCGTCGCTGTCGCCAAGGTCATCGCATGCGCGTTCGGCTCGCCCCGCCAGGCTTCATTCAGCCAGCGCCGAAAAGGCTCAAACGGTTCTGCCTCGGCGATCCCATCCATCATTCCAAATTCCTCGGCTTGGACCGGAGACCCGACTCACTTCGACGCCATCTCCTCGGCGATGGCGGCGGAGCGCCAACGGCCCTTGCGCCGCGGGCCGGGTTCGAGCGTTTCGGCAATCAACTCAGCGATTGTGACGCCCATTGCCGCGCTCTCTGCCTTGACGATGCGATCCATTGCCGGAGCCACTTGCCGTTGCCAGGGCGCGGTCGCTTGCGTCATCCAGCGGCCGGCCAACGGCAGCTGAAGCGCTTCGTACAAGTCGCGCAATGTGGCGGTCTCGGGGGCCCAGGACAGAACCCAGCACCCGTCCTGCGTGTGCGCCACAAAGCCGGCTTCGGCAAGGGGTCGCAGGTGCTCGTCAATGACCGTCGTCGCGACGCCGAGCTCGCCGGCGAGGTCGGCGGTGGATCTCGATTTGCCCCGCCGCTGAGCGCGAGCCAACGACGCGATCAAGGATAGGCTGAAGCCCAGCCGCACGCCGCCCGAGGGTATCGGGCCGACCCGCTCGTCGATGCGCCAGTTTGGCAACGCAGCGGCAGTCACCGCACCGAGCAGCACCGCCATCCATGATATGTACATCCACAGCAGAAAAATCGGGATAATCGCGAGTGCGCCGTACACGGTCTGATAGAAGGATGAGATGCCGATATAGACCGAAAACCCGACTTTAAGGATTTCGATCGCGATCGTCGCGATCACCGCGCCGAGCGCACCATCGCGCCAGCGCACCGCGCAGTTTGGAATAAGGCAATACAGTAAGGTCAGAGCGACGAATTCGAGGAAGGCGGGAACCGCGCGCGCGAGGGAGTGCAGCCAGCTGCTGGCGAACCATGCGACGGCTTCCTGCCCGAGCCCAACCTGGCGCGCCGCGATCTCGAAATAGGTCGAGAGCGAGAGGCTGATCCCGATCAGCAGCGGGCCGAGGGTTATCAAAGTCCAATACGCGAGCACACGCTGGACCCACGGGCGCGGTGAGGTAACCCGCCAAATCAGGTTCAGCTGATCCTCAACGGTGACCAGCAACAGAATTCCGGTGGCGGAAATTCCAGCGATCCCGATAGCGGTGGTCTGCGCCGCCGAATCGGCAAAGGTACGGAACCACCACGCCGCCTGCTCGCCGATTGACGGCACCAGAGCGCTGAAGGCCAGCGCCACCAATTCATCGTGCACCTTCGCGAAGATCGGAAAGGCGGATAGTGTCCCGAAGGCGATGACTGCGAGCGGAACCAGCGAGACGAGCGTCGTGTAGCTGAGCGCGCCCGATGCGGAAAAGCAGCCATCAGCGAGAAAGCGGCGCAGCGAATACTTCAAGAACGCCGTTAAGGTCGCGCATGTCTGCTGCAGCTTTCTGCGGCGCGCCCGGCTTTGTTCCTCGACGGAAGTCATCGCAAAGAGCTTAGGTCCTTGTTGGTGATAAACAAGACGCGGCCGGCGATTGTCCCTCCCTGGGGCGACCCTGATGGCCGCGAAAGCCCCGTTCGTGTAGGATCGCCGCAAATTGGAGAATGGGGAAGACGATGCCGCTGATGGCGGGTAAGCAGGGCCTGATTATGGGTGTCGCCAATGAGCGGTCGATCGCCTGGGGAATAGCCAAGGCGTTGCGTGCGCACGGCGCCAAACTTGCCTTTACCTATCAGGGCGAGGCGCTGGGCAAGCGCGTGCGGCCGCTTGCACTCAGCCTCGACAGCGATTTTGTGCTCGAGGCCGATGTCGCCTCCACGGAGAGCCTCGACGCTGTTTTTGCGGCCGTGGCGCAGCGCTGGGGCCGGCTTGATTTCGCGGTCCACGCAATCGCATTCTCGGACAAGGACGAATTGAAGGGCAAATACATCGAGACCACCCGCGCCAACTTTCTGCGCACTTTGGAAATCTCGTGCTTTTCGTTCACGGATGTCTGCCGCCGCGCAGCACCGATGATGGCCGCCGGCGGCTCACTCTTGACGCTCACCTATTCCGGCGCCGAGCGGGTGATGCCGCATTACAATGTCATGGGCGTCGCAAAGGCCGCACTCGAAGCCAGCGTGCGTTATCTCGCCGTCGATCTCGGCGGCGGGAACATCCGCGTCAACGCGATCTCGGCCGGCCCGATCAAAACATTAGCGGCCTCGGGAATCGGCGACTTTCGTTATATCTTGAAATGGAACCAGCTGAATTCGCCCTTGAAACGAAACGTCACGATCCAGGATGTCGGCGGAGCCGGTCTGTATCTGCTGAGTGATCTATCCGCGGGGGTCACCGGCGAGGTGCATCACGTCGATTGTGGCTATCACGTGGTAGGCATGAAAGCGGTCGATGCGCCCGACATCTCGGTAGTGTGATCCGTGCGGGCGGCATTATCGGCGGCCCGGCGCGTTAGTCTGGCGATTTGCATCGGCGGTTTCGCGAGTTATTCGGCGATTTGCGGGACGCCCGAGGAAGACGATGCGGCGATTGCGCAAAACCTGGCGGCGATGTTGCGCGACGCTCGGACCGTTATCTCCGACCAGCAGGATCTGATCAACAATCCACAACTCGGCGACAAGCATCTGACCGGAGACGTGGTGCTTGCCCAAGCGATCGCGAAATATGAGAAGGACACCGGAAGCGACCCAAAGAAGGTCGATCCCGCGTCACGCCAGGGACGCCTGCTGCGCGCGATGATGGCGGCGATCGTCGAGGTCGTCGACGACAATCAGCCGACGATCAACGAGGAGGGGACGGGGTTCAAGGGGTTTATCCCCGCGGTTTTTGCGCGGCTGGTCGCCGAGAGCTTTGTTCACCTTGCGAAGGGCGAAGCCGAGATCAAGGTTACCGCGCCGTTGGAACTGGTCCGCAACCGCAAGGCGCGCCCCGACCCGTGGGAGACCGAAATCATCGAGAAGAGATTGCTGGATCCGGCATGGCCTGCCGGCCAACCGTTCTCAGCCACAGTCGAAACGAAGGGCCGGCCGGCATTCCGGTTCATGGTCCCGGAATATTACGCGGAATCCTGTCTCGCCTGCCACGGCTCGCCAAAAGGGAGAATGGACGTCACCGGCTACCCAAAGGAGGGCGGAAAACTGAACGACCTCGGAGCGGTGATCAGCATCACGCTTTATCATTGATCAGGCCGGGATAGAGGATGCGACGGTGGCCTGGCTGACGATCCGAATGCGGCTGATTTTGCTGACTTGCGCCGGTCTGTTCGTGCTCATAGCGACGAACGCTTATCTCACCAAGAAGCTCGCCGAGAACTCGGCCGGAATGATCACCGCTGCCGACCTCCTCAAAAGCATCGAAGAAGCGAACAACGCGCAAATCGCCTTTGGCGAGTTGCGTTATTGGATGACTGACTTGGCGGTCAGCCAGCTCACAATGGCCGAGCGCAGCGCCGCAGCCGCCCGCGCCCGGGTGGAAAAACATCTCGATGAGCTGCAGTCGTGGAATCCGCAACGGATCGCAACGGTGCGCAGCGAAGTTGCGCAGTACGCGGATTTGGCCGGTAAGGCGGCGGACGAATATACCGATGACCGCCGGGTGATCGGCAACTCGCTGCTGGCCCAGGCGCGTCAGCACAGCATGGTGGCCGACCAGCTCATCGCCGCGATCGTCCAGGAATTGACCGGTGCTGCCATCGCCGCCCGGCAACGGGTGGTCGCCGAGGCCGAGAAGGCGACGCGGCTCTCGCAGATTGTCGTGGCGGCGGCCGTCGTGCTTGGTGCCCTGCTGACATTTCTGATCCTGCGTTCGATCGTGGTGCCTTTACGTCGGCTGACCGTCGCGATGGACGGTCTCAATGCCGGCAATGTCGCAGTCGCAATCCCCGAGGCCGGGCGCGACGAGATCGGCGCAATGGCGCAGACCCTAACGATGTTTCGCGACACGCTGAGGGAATTGCGTGAGACGTTGGCGCAACTCGAGGCTTTGCGCGAGGTTGGGCGGGCCGTCAGTTCGACGCTCGATCTCGATCGCGTGTTGTCGATCATCGCCGCGCGGGCGGTGGACCTCGCCCGTGCCCAAGCCGGCATGATCTATGAATTCGACGAGGCAACCCGCGAATTCCGGTTCCGGGCGAGCCATGGTATCGAGACGGCGCTGACGGAGCAGTTGCGGGCAGCGCCGATCCGCTTCGGCGAAGGGGCGATCAGCGCTGCAGCCGTCGCCGGCTCGCCCACGCAGATCCCCGACCTGCTGCGGGAGCGAGAACTTGCGGTCCCAAAACTGTCGGCGGCCCTCTCCGGCTTGGGGTACCGCTCGCTCATTGCCGCGCCCCTCCTGCACGAACAAGATGTTTTGGGAGGACTTGTCGTCGCGCGTTGCGAGGCAGGCGAATTTTCCAAAGAGATCGTCAGCTTGATCGAGTCATTTGCCACGCAATCCGCGCTCGCCGTGCGCAACGCCAAATTGTTCGAGGAGCAGCGCCGGCGTGAGCGCGACTTGCGTGTCGCGCACGAACAACTGAAGCAAGCCCAGGCCAATTTGATCCATGCGGAAAAGATGGCGTCCTTGGGCCAACTGACCGCCGGCATCGCTCACGAAATCAAAAACCCGCTCAACTTTGTGAACAATTTTGCCGAATTATCGGGCGAGTTAATGCAAGAGCTGCGGGACACCATTCCCGCGCCCGGCGCCGAGCAGGAGGAGCTGATCGCCACCCTCGGCGCCAATCTGGAAAAAATCGTCGAGCACGGACGACGAGCCGACGGCATCGTCACCAGCATGTTGCTGCATTCGCGGGGCGGCACCGGGGAGCGCCGTGCGACCGATCTTAACGCATTGGTGGAGGAAGTGCTGAACCTCGCGTTTCACGGCGCCCGCGCGCGCGACAGAAGCTTCAACATCGTGCTTGAGCGCGATTTCGATCCTACGCTCGGCCCGATAGAACTCGTTCCGCAGGACATCACCCGCGTCCTCCTCAACCTCTTCGGCAACGGCTTCTACGCGGCGAATAAGCGCCTGGGCGAAGGCACTGACCCGAAGTTTCAATCATCGCTGCGCGTGACGACCCGGGATCTCGGTGACCAGGTCGAGATCAGGGTTCGCGACAACGGCGTCGGGATGACGCCCGAAGTGCAGACCAAGCTCTTTACGCCCTTCTTTACGACCAAGCCGACCGGCGAAGGTACCGGGCTCGGCCTGTCGATCAGTTATGACATTGTGACCCAACAGCATAGCGGGACGATCACTGTCGACAGCCGCCCGGGTGAATTCACCGAATTCACGGTGCGGCTGCCGCGCAGACATCAACCGGCCGAGCCAGCGATGGCGAAGGGAGCATCGGCTTGAGCGATATCCCGTCGGGACATCCGGATGTCGAGTTCGTCGAAGCGAGTACGCCGTTCAAACATTTTCTGCGGGTCGACGTTTTCCGCTTCCGGCACCGGCTCTTTTCCGGCGAATGGAGCGCGCAGCGCAGCTACGATGTGCTTCGGCGAGGCCAGGCCGCGGCAATCGTGCTGTACGATCCCGAGCGGGAGAGTGTCGTGCTGGTCGAGCAGTTCCGGTTGCCGGCGCTGCTTGCCGGCGGCTCGCCGTGGCAGCTCGAGGCAGCGGCAGGTCTGATCGACAAAGACGAGGCCCCTGAAGCGGTCGCGATCCGCGAGACCCGAGAGGAGACCGGGCTCGCACTGCGAAGCAAGCCTGTTCTGATCCAGCGCTATCTGCCCTCGGCCGGCGGCTCCGACGAAAGCGTCTCCCTCTATTGCGCCCGCGTCGACTCCGCAGCGGCCCGCGGCGTGCACGGCCTGATTGACGAGCACGAAGACATCCGCGTCATCGTCAAAACCATCGTCGAAATTGAAGCCCTCCTCGACCGGGGCGCAATCGAGAGCGGCCACACACTGATCGGCCTGTATTGGCTGTTGCGCCATCGCGACCGCCTCAGACGGCTGTGGGCCTAGTCCTGGTCAGCGTGGCAGCACCGGCTTGAAATGCTTGGACAGGGCTAACCCTTGGCGTTGGTAGGACGAGCCGATCGTCTTGCCGTAGAGCTTGTCGGGCCGCGCGATGAGCCGTTCGTAGAGGAGGCGGCCGACGATTTGGCCGTGCTCGATCAGGAACGGCACTTCGTGCGAGCGCACTTCCAGCACGGCGCGGCTGCCCGCGCCGCCGCTCTCGGGCGCCCCAAAACCAGGGTCGAAAAAACCGGCGTAATGCACGCGGAATTCACCAACAAACGTGTCGTAGGGCAGCATCTCGGCGGCATGGTCGGGCGGTACGAAGACGGCCTCGCGCGATGCGAGGATGTGAAAATCGTTGGGATCGAGGACGATCCCGTCGCCTTTGTGCGAATAGACGGGTTCCCAAAAGTCGCGCGCGTCGTAGTGACAGCTGCGGTCGATATCAATCACGTCGGTGTGCCTGCGAGCCTTGTACCCGACTATCCCGGTCGCCTCTTCGCCGGCAACATCGACAGTAAAGGCGAGACCGTTGCGGATTGTTCCGGGACCGGCCGGGCCCTCGATGAGGCCGACCTCCTCGTGCAGACGGCGCAATGCCGTGTCGCTGAAACCCGGCGAACCGCGACGGACGCGCAATTGCACCAGGCGTGAGCCGGTGCGCACCAGGATGCTGAAGGCACGCGGCGAAATCTCGGCGAAGAGTGGGCCCCTGTACCCCTCGCGAATGCGGTCGAACTCAGTGCCGTAATCGGTGATGACCCGGGCAAAAACGTCGAGCCGGCCGGTCGAGCTTTTCGGGTTGGCGGCGGCGGAGGTCCGTTTCCGCAACGAAACATATTCGAGCAGCGGCACAATGTAGACGCAGTCCTTTTCAAGGACCGCGCCCGACGTCAGGTCGATGCAGTGCATCGAGAGAAGGTCGAGCTTGTCGCGCACCCTTGCCCGAGGGCCGGGCAAAAAGCTCGCCCGCACGCGGTGGGCGAGTTCGCCCAAGCGCAGATCGAGACTTGCGGGTTGGATTTGGTCGTCACCAATCGGCTCCGGTGACAGGATCTCCCGGCCCTGTGCTACCGCCTCACGCAGCAATTGTGACGGCAACAGACCGGTCGTCAGATCCGTTTGGCCCTCTCCCTCGACCGCATCGAGGGTGGGAAACAACTCGCTGTCTTGTGCCGACACGCGACAGCAGCTCCCCCTAGTTTCCTACCGGCCGCGTCGCTTCGGCGAGCCAATTTGCCGTGTCTGGTTCGACAAGGGGGGTCAAGGTTTCGCGGACACGCTCGTGATAAGCGTTGAGCCAGGCGATCTCGTCATCGTCGAGCAGCGACGGTTCGATCAGGCTGCGGTCAATCGGAGCCAGGGTCAGCGTCTCGAACCCGAGCATCTCCCGCTCGGCAGAGCCGTTGGCGGGCTGCACCAGCACGAGATTTTCGATGCGGATCCCGTAAGCGCCAGTCTTGTAGTAACCCGGCTCGTTCGACACGATCATGCCCGGCAGCAGCGCCTGAGAGTTTGGCGCCTTCGAAATCCGCTGCGGGCCCTCGTGCACACCGAGATAGCTGCCAACTCCGTGACCGGTGCCGTGGTCGTAATCGAGCCCGACCTGCCAAAGTGCGCGACGCGCAAAGCCGTCGAGCTGCGTTCCCGTCGTGCCTTTCGGGAAGCGTGCCAGCGCGATGGCGATATGCCCCTTAAGGACGCGCGTGAAACGATCGCGCATTTCGGCCGATGGCTCGCCGACCGCGACCGTGCGTGTCACATCGGTGGTGCCGTCGAGATATTGCGCGCCGGAATCGAGCAGATAGAGGCTTCCGGGCGCGAGGAGTTTCTCAGTCTCGGGCGCCGCGCGGTAGTGGACGATGGCGCCGTTCGACCCGGCGCCAGAAATCGTCGGGAAGCTAAGATCGCGGAAATGTTCCCCTTCGCGGCGGAACGCCTCAAGACGGTCGCTGGCCGCGATCTCTCGTAGTCTGCCCTTTGGCGCCTCGCGGGCAAGCCAAGCGAGAAACCGCGTCAGCGCGGCACCGTCGCGGCGATGCGCCGCTCGCGTGCCGTCGATCTCGGTCGCATTCTTCGATGCCTTCGGCAGCAGGCAGGGGTCAGCGGCGCGATGGATTTTCGCTCCTGCCGCGGCCAGCCGGTCGAAAACCCAGGAAGCGGTGGTAGCCGGATCGGCCTGCACAATGCCGCCTTGCGCCGCGAGTTCGTCAAGCGAAGGCCCCAACTGCTCCGGTGGCATGACCGAGACCGCGTTGCCGAGATGGCGCTCGATGCCGGGGACCAGTTTGCGCCGGTCGACGAAGAGGCTCACCGATCCGTCCTGACGAAGAATCGCAAACGACAATGGCAGCGGGGTGTGGGGCACGTCACCACCGCGGATGTTTAGAAGCCACGCGATCGATTCCGGCATCGTCAGGACGACCGCATTGACACCCTCTTCCTGCAACCCGTGGCCTAGCCGGGTTCGCTTTGACGCTGCTTTCTCGCCTGCAAACTGCTCGGGATGCAGAACGACCGGGGCGATCGGGGCTGCCGGCTGCCCCACCCAGACGCGATCGAGGGGGTTCTCCGCAACTGCGCGAAGCGAGCCGCCGGCTTTCTCGGCGGCGGCGCGAAACCGCTCGACTTCATGCGGCGTGTGCAGCCAGGGATCATAGCCGAGGGCCTGGCCCGGTTTCAGCACCGAGGTGATCCATTGCGCCGGCGGCTCTTCCGTCAGGTGGCGTATCTCTATAGAGCCCGTATCGACCTGGGCGGCAGCCTGCAAGGTGTAGCGCCCGTCGACGAACAGGGCCGCGCGATCGCGCAACACGACCGCCAAACCGGCCGAGCCGGTGAAGCCGGTCAGCCAGGCGAGGCGCTGGCCGCGGGGCGGCACGTATTCACCTTGATGCTCGTCGGCGCGCGGAACGATGAACCCGTCGAGATGCCGCGTTGCCAGCTCCGTGCGCAGGCTGCCGAGCCGCTCCGGTCGCGGCAGCTGAACGAAATCCTCGGCCCGGAGGCCATCTTTGTAGCCGGCCGCCATCGCGGAGCGCAGCGCCTGAAGGCGGTCGGCAAGCTTTCGCGGCATCGGATCGGCGACGAGCACGTGCCAGCCCCGGCCCGTTTCAGCCGGCGCGGCGAGCACGCCCGCGATCAGCGCCTCGACACCCTCGGGTTCGTAAGCCGAACCTGCCGCCTGCAGCAATCGGGCGAGGGCGTCGCGCTTTGGTTGCGTTATGATCGATGTCATCTACCGGACCCTTTTTCTCTGCATGACAGATCTGCAGCGCTGCTGTTGGGCTTTTTGCAGCGCAGCACCAAATCTTTGTGCGGCGCAGCAAAAGCGGCGCAAAGGAGTACCAGCCATGTCTATAATCAACCTCTTCATTTCGGCGGGAAGGCGCTTTTCCGAGTGGCGCCGCCGCCAGCAGGCCTATGCCGAGCTGATGGCGCTCGACGATCATTCGCTTGCCGATATCGGGCTTCACCGCTCGCAAATCGCCAGCCTTGTCGAGGGCTATCGTGCGCCCCACGCACCCTCGGCGCCGGTGACTTTCCCGAAGCCGGAAAAGCTCGCCCGGCCAAAGGAGGCCTGACCGGCCTTCGGGCCTCGCCGAATTCACAGATGGGGCGACTGGCCCCCATCTCCATATCTGCCCTATCCCGTCGGCGGATGACCAGCGTCGACCAGCCTTCGATCACTAGCCGGTTATCCAGCACGAGGCCGCAGCCTCGATGTGGCGCGAGCACGATCGCCTCCTGCCGGCGCAGCAAGCCCGACAAGACAGCCCGGCCGTCAGGGGCCAGGCGGCGGGCCAGATCAGCCGCCATCAACGCCAATGGGCGCGCCAGGATGTTCGACAAGACCAAATCATAGCGTGACTTGCGGAGGACGCGATCGCGGTAGCCAGAGGCTCTGCGGCTTTGCACGAAGCGTCTGACGCCGTTCCGCGCCGCGTTGTGGCGGGCGACGTGGATAGCGCCCGGATCGATATCGCCGGCCAGCACCTTGCGACGCAACAGCTTCGCTGCAGCGATCGACAGAATCCCGGTGCCGGTTCCAATGTCGAGCGGCCTGCGAAACCTGCGATGCCGCGCGAGACACTCGAGAGCCAACAGACAACCGCGGGTCGACGGATGCTCGCCCGTGCCAAACGCTGTCGCGGCGTCCACCGCAATCCCAATCGCCCCAGACGGCGGCCTCCCGCGATAATGCGAGCCGTAAATGAAAAACCGGCCGACCTGCAGGGGCGGAAAAGACAGCTGGTTTTCCGTCACCCAATCGCGGGCCGGCAAGGTTTCTTCTGCAAGCGCGACCAGAGTTCCGCCCGCCGCAGCCGTGACAAGCGCGAGCCCTGCCTTGAGCTCGACGCTCAGCAACGGCGATTGGCAATACGCCTCCAGCTGCCACTCGTCAGGCAGGGTCTCGGATGCCGATACGGCATCGGCGCTCGCCTCGAGGAGCGCGAAGCCCGCATCCGCCGCCTCGGCACCACGAACGTCTGCGATCAGACGCCAGACGGAATTCACGCCGAGTGACCCTTCAGGCGTGCTCGACGAAGGCGTCCATGACCTTCTTGTCGCCGGCCACATCGAAATGGATTGCGAGCTTGTTGTCTTCGACTCCAGTGATCGTGCCGTAGCCAAATTTCTGATGGAAAATCCTGCCGCCGACCACAAAGCCTCCGACCCGGTGCACTTCCTCGCCGCGCCGCGGCACCGGTCCGGCGCTCGCCAACAGCGGGTGGCGCGGACGGGCGGGCGGCCGCCACGGCATTGCCGCGGGAATTTCGATCGTGCTGGCCCACCCGGCGCCCGATGATGCCGCGGGCTGGAGGCCGAGTTCGGCGACGACTTCGACATGCTCGGGCGGCAGCTCGTCGATAAAACGGGAGCGGATCGTGTTCTGCCATTGGCCGTGAATGCGGCGGTTGGCGGCGAACGACACATACGCCCGGTGCCGCGCCCGGGTCAGGCCGACATAGGCGAGGCGACGCTCCTCTTCGAGCGCGGCGAGCCCGTTCTCCTCCATCGCCCGTTGGTTGGGGAACAGCCCCTCTTCCCAGCCCGGCAGGAAAACCGTGTCGAATTCCAGGCCCTTGGCGCTGTGCAATGTCATCAGATTGACCATGTCGCCGCCGGCTTCCGCGGCATTATCCATTACGAGGCTGACATGTTCGAGAAACCCGCCGAGGTTCTCAAACTCGGCCATCGCGACGACCAGCTCCTTCAGGTTTTCCAGCCGGCCCGCCGCGTCGGGTGACCGGTCGGCCTGCCACATTGCGGTATAGCCCGATTCGTCCAGCACGATCTGTACCAGGTCGGTATGCGAGATCTGCTGCGCCCGCGCTCGCCACCGGTCGACCGCGCCGATAAACGCGGCAAGCGCGTTGCGCGCGGCAGGCCTGAGTCGCTCGCTGGCGACCAGCGTCCGGGCCGCTTCGATGAGCGGCAGCCTTTCGCTCCGGGCAAGGCCGTGCAATTCCTGCACGGTGGCGCTGCCGATGCCCCGGCGCGGCGTGTTCAAAATGCGCTCAAAGGCGAGATCGTCGGCCGGCTGGTTGACCATACGCAGATAAGCGAGTGCATCGCGGATCTCCTGCCGCTCGTAAAAGCGCGGCCCGCCGATCACCCGATAGGGCAGCGCAAGCGCGATGAAGCGATCTTCGAATTCGCGCGTCTGGAAGCTTGCCCGCACCAGGATGGCGATTTCGCTGAGCGCGTGGCCTTTGCGCTGCAATGCCTCAATCTCGTCGCCTGCCCAGCGGGCTTCCTCCTCGGCATCCCACACGGCCCGCATGACGACCTTTTCGCCCTCGTCCGCATCCGTCCACAACGTCTTGCCGAGGCGGCCCTGGTTCTGCGTGATCATGCCGCCGGCCGCGCCGAGAATGTGCGGCGTGGAGCGATAATTCTGCTCGAGCCGGGCGATCGTCGCGCCGGGAAAGTCCTTTTCAAAGCGCAGAATGTTGCCGATCTCGGCGCCGCGCCAGCTGTAGATCGATTGGTCGTCGTCGCCGACGCAGCACAAATTGCGACGCTTTTGCGCCAACAGACGTAGCCATAGATACTGGGCGACGTTGGTGTCCTGATACTCATCGACGAGCAGGTACCGGAAGCGCCGCTGGTAATCGGCGAGGATGTCGGGATTGCCGGTAAACAGGTTCAAATTGTGCAGCAGCAGATCGCCGAAATCGACGGCGTTCACCGTTATCAGGCGCTCTTGGTACTGATTATAGAGATCGATCGCTTGGCCTTGCGCGAAACCGTCGGCATCGGCGGGCGAAACCTTCTCGGGGCCGAGACCGCGATCCTTCCAGCGCTGGATTTGCGTAAGCAATAAGCGCGCCGGCCAGCGCCGCTCGTCGATATTCTCCGCTGCCAGAATTTGCTTGAGCAGCCGGATCTGGTCGTCGGTGTCGAGGATGGTGAAACTGGGCTTCAGCCCGATCGCCTCGGCGTGCCGGCGCAGAATGCGCGCGGCAATAGCGTGAAAAGTGCCAAGCCACACGCCTTCGGCGGCGCGGCCGACCATCGCCTCGAGCCGCTCGCGCATTTCCCGCGCCGCCTTGTTCGTGAAGGTGACGGCGAGCAATTCGGACGGGAACGCCCGGCCGGTGGCGATCGTGAAGGCGAGGCGAGTGGTCAGCACGCGGGTTTTGCCGGTACCGGCGCCAGCGAGCACCAGCACCGGGCCGTCGATCGCCTCGACCGCCCGGCGCTGCGCGTCGTTCAAGCCGCCGAGATCGAAAGCCCCGGTGTTTTGGCGAGCGAGGAGAGCGGGTTCCGCCATGCTTTTGCATCATATAGCAACACAGACCCGGATGATGCACCCTCACCCGATGCACACCGCAATCGTCCTGCTGATCCTGATCCTGACCTATATAGGTATGGCAGCCGGCCGGATCGCGTGGCTGCAAGTCGACCGCACTGGGATCGCGCTGCTCGCGGTGATCGCCCTTCTCGCGAGCGGCGAGATGACCCTTGATGATTTCGGCAGCGCCGTCGACCTGCCGACGCTGGCCTTTCTGTTC
>JAFASL010000861.1 GCA_019244535.1 Alphaproteobacteria bacterium | reverse complement strand
TCCTCGGCATAGAGCCAGCGGGTTACCGCTCCTGCGATGGCGGCCCCCAGGATCGGTGCCAGCCAGAATAGCCAAAGCTGCGCGATATACGCTCCACCGGCGAACAGCGCCGGGCCGGTGCTGCGCGCCGGATTGACCGAGGTGTTGGTGACCGGGATCGAAACGAGGTGGATCAGGGTCAGGCCGAGCCCGATCGGAATGCCGGCAAAACCGACTGCCGCACCCTTCGAGGTCGAGCCGATGATGATGAGCAGGAAGAAGAACGTCAGGATCAGCTCGGTGAGGAAACAGGCGCCCAGCCCGTATTTGCCCGGGCTCAGCTCGCCGTAGCCGTTTGATGCAAAGCCGCCCATCGTCCACCCGGGTTTGCCCGAGGCGATGGCGTACAGCGCCGCCGATGCCACGATCGCTCCGATCACCTGCGCGACGATGTAGGGCACGACGTCCGCGGTCCTGAAGCGCCCGCCCGCCCACAAGCCGACCGTGACGGCGGGATTGAAATGGCCGCCGGAGATGTGGCCGACCGCATACGCCATGGTCAGCACGGTCAAGCCGAACGCCAGTGCGACGCCGAGGAAGCCGATCCCAAGCGTGGGGTAGGCGGCCGCCAGAACCGCGCTCCCGCAGCCGCCGAAGACAAGCCAGAAAGTGCCGAAGAATTCCGCCCCGGTACGACGCGACATGTCCATCGCGTTCCCCCCTCGAGGTGTCACAAGCCGGATTGCGCTTATTGTATCGACAAGCGAGCGGCGCGATCCAACACTTTCGAGCCGCTATTGGGCCGTAAGCCTCATGGCGATGCACGTGATGGTCCAGGGCTGGACCGAAATGAAGCCTCAGCAGCTGCGCCTGTTATATCTCAAAATTGACTTCTTAGGCTCGAAATGCTAGGCTTCGCCGTAAGGCGCTCTCAACCTAAGCGGGTGATTTCGCTTGAGCAAGGGGAGACTCTTTGCCGGCTGATCGGGGCGGCGAGAACAAGAGACGAATAACGCCGGTCGACACGCACGTCGGCGCGCGTATCCGAATGCGCCGCAAAATCCTTAATATTTCTCAACAAGAGCTAGGGGCTGCGCTCGGGATCACCTGCCAGCAACTGCAAAACTACGAGGGCGGCGTTAACCGGGTCACCGCCTCACGACTATTCGACTTGGCGCGCGTGTTGGACGTGCCGATCGGTTTCTTCTTTGATGCGCTATCTCACGCGTCATCGGCCGTGGGCTCCGGGCTGAGCGGTTCGCTTGCTTCGTTCGTCGGAAGCCAGGAAGCAGACCTGCCCAATCGGCGCGAGACGCTCGAGTTGGTGCGTGCCTTTGATCTGATTACCGATCCCGCCGTACGCAAGCGGATGCTGGAACTGACCAAATCGCTCGCGACCGCCGACAACGCCTGATTTCAGCCCTTACCCGTTTTGCCGCCGGACCGGCCAGCCTGGGCAGGCGGAAGCAGCACCATAATTGAGATAAATTCTAATTATTGGTTGTTGCCATTAGACGAAAAACGGGCATTATCGGTTGTGGATCAACCTTGCATGCTTCCTTTTTCCCGAAAGTCGGATGCGCCTCAGCGCCTCCCAGGGGCGCATCCGTTTCTCCTCCTAGCCAGCGGGGCGTGGTGTAACCCTATGTCGCAAACAACCGCAACTCGCATTTCTAGTTTTTACGATCAGCGCGAGATCAACTGCCGCATTCGCGAACACGCTGAGCGATGCAGCTCGTTGCCGCCGCTCAAACCTGGCGAAGTTGAGCGATTGGTTGCCGAATTCGCGGCCAAACGGGGCGGCTTTACCCGATGCCCAACGGTCTTCTTGCTGCCCTTGCAGAGTTAGCCACGATCAACACGATGCGCAATCCCAGCAACGGCAACCAGGCTGGCGCGCACAGCAACGGGGCAGACGAGCGTCGGCCAGAACTGGTCTGGGTGCGTTACCGGTGCGATCTTGAGCACCGCGACCGAATTAAGCGGCTTTGCCGACGGCGAGGCATCGACCAGTCGACGCTGCTGTGGATGCTGGTTGAGAAAGCACTGGATCGTGAAGAGCTGGAACAATTCGATTATCGTTACCGTAACCTTTTCGGACCCTAACCGCGTTCGGGGCGAAAGTGACGTGTTGCACGCGGGCAAACACCACGACCCGGATTACGCGTGTTGCCCGTCGAGGACGACCGCTCATTCGCATGGTCCTTGTAGAGGAGCTGAAGGGGGCCGGTATGTGTTGAAGCCGTTCAGTCTTAATTACATTGTGCGAA
>JAFASL010000808.1 GCA_019244535.1 Alphaproteobacteria bacterium | reverse complement strand
ATCCGCGAGGCGGTGCTGCTTGCCGATCGCGTGCTGGTCATGACCAAGCGGCCGGCGACGATCGTCGAGGATCTAACCATCCCCTTCGCCCGCCCGCGCTCGATAGCACTGGGTGAAAGCCCTGAATTCAACGAGATTTGCGGCCATCTGCGCGAGCGCATCGAAGAGAGCCACGACCGGCCGCGGGAGCGCCGGGCCGGCCTGAACACGCAACGCGAGGAGTCGGCGGCGTGAGCGCCGAGAGCGCGCCCGCGCCTACAGTCGCACCGCCCGCCGGTGCCCTGGTCCTCGGTCCGAGCCTGCGCGGGTTGCGGCCGATGGTACTGCCGGTCGCGACCGCTGCGGCGATGCTTCTCTTCTGGCAATTCGCCGCCGCCCTGTTGCGGGTGCCGGCGGTCATACTGCCGACGCCGGCCGAGATCGGCAGCGAGCTGTGGCAGGCGTTGCCGGCGCTGATCGGCAACGCGATGCCGACAACCCGCGATACGCTGGCGGCCTTCTTCGCGGCTACGATACTGGGCGTCGGGCTCGCCGTCGCGATCGGCTACTCGCCGCTGCTGCGCGACACGCTCTATCCCAACCTGGTAGTTCTTCAGCTGGTGCCGAAAGTCGCCCTCGCACCGCTCTTCGTGATATGGCTCGGGATCGGCAGTTCTTCGCGCGTCGCGTTTGCCGGTTTTGTCAGCTTTTTCCCAGTTGTCATTGCGGCGGGGGTCGGTTTTGCTGGCACGGATCCGGCGGTCCTGAGGCTCTGTCGTTCGTTGACCGCCTCCGACTGGCGGTGTTTCGTGCTGGTGCGCTTCCCGTTCGCCTTGCCGGCGATCTTCAGCGGCATGAAGGTCGCGATGACGATGGCGGTCATCGGCGTCGTCATCGGCGAATTCATCTCCTCGCAGGCGGGCCTCGGCTTTTACATCCTCAATGCCGGTTCGCGGCTCAATACCGCGGAGGTATTCGCCGCCCTCGTCGTCTTGTGTGTGCTCGGGGTGGCGCTCTATGGCCTGGTCGCGCTCGCCGAGCGCGCGGTGCGCCGCGTTTACAGCCGGCACTGAGGCAAGATGGCCCTCCTCGAGGAAAGCTTTCAAAAGCGCGCGCCGGTGGCGGGGCGCTTCCGGCGCAGCATGCTGTTGCCGCTCGGTTCAGCGGTCCTGGTGATCGTCGCTTGGCAGGTCCTCTGCGCGATGATGCGGATCCCGCCGATATTGCTGCCGCCGCCCTCCGCTGTGTGGCGGGTGTTGCAGAGCAATTACGCCATTCTGCTCGACGAGGCGTTGCCGACCGCCACCGAAAGCGTTCTCAGCTTTGTCATCGCAAGCGCGCTCGGGGTTGCGCTCGCGGTTTCGCTCAGCTTTTCCGCCTGGATGCGCGAGGCGCTCTATCCGAACATCGTCATGTTCCAGCTAATCCCGAAGATCGCCTTGGCGCCGCTCTTCATCGTCTGGCTCGGCGTGGGCGAGAAGACCTCGACCGTTGTCGCCGTGTTCATCGCCTTCTTTCCGGTCGTCGTCTCGAGCGCGACCGGGCTCGTCAGCACCAAGCCTGAGACCCTGCAGCTCTGCCGCTCACTCGCCGCCAGCGAATGGCAGGTATTCCGCATGGTGCGCTTTCCCTACGCGATGCCCTTCATTTTCGCCGGCATGAAGGTCGGCGCGACGATGACGATGATCGGGGTCATCGTCGGTGAGTTCATCACCGCGCAACAGGGGCTCGGGTACATCATCATGTTCGCCGCCGGGGCCGGCGAAACCGCGACGGTATTGGCGGCAATCGTGCTGCTCTGCGTCATCGGTCTCGCGCTTTACGTCGTCGTCGAACTAGCCGAGCGGGCCGTGCGGCACTGGTATGGCGGGCAGATGCCGGTCGGAACGGTCATATGAGCGCAAGCGTGAGCCTGCCGATGTACAACCTGCCGGAGATGCGGCCGGTCAATCTGCGCTTCTGGGAGGCGCTGCGCGAGCTTCTCGCCGAAGCAGGGCTGCGCGGCCTGCCGCAAAGCCTCAGCTTCGAGCGCCCGCCGGTGCCCGAGCGGATCGGCCCCGAGGTGCTGTTCTCGCAGACCTGCGGCTATCCTCTGGAGACGATCTTCCAGGGACAAGCCATCGGTCTCGGCACCCCCTGCTACAACGCTCCCGGGTGCGACGGGCCGATGCATTGCGGATTCTTCATCCTCCCGGTCGGATCGGGGGCGCGCACGCTAAGGAACCTGGCGGGCGGAGTCTTCCTGCTCAATCACCGGCATTCGAATTCGGGGATGAACCTGCCGCGTCGCGCCCTCGCCGACATAGCCGGGGGCCGGCCGCTGTTCGCGCGCGTGGTCGAGACCGGCAGCCAGCCGGGAAACCTCGACCGCATCGCGCTGGGCGACGGGGACGCGACCGCGGTCGACTGCGTGACCTACGCCTTCTGGTGCCGGTACCGCCCGGAACTGGCGTCGAAGGTGCGGGTGCTGGCACGCACTCCGTCGAGCCCAGCCATCCCGTTCGTCACCTCCATCGCGACGCCGGCGGCCACCGTCGCGATCCTGCGCGCGGCATTGCGCCGGCTCGTGCACGAGGAACGCTACCGCGTAGTGCGCGAAGGGCTGATGCTCGCCGACATTGTCGATGTGCCGGAGGCTCGGTATCGTGCGTTGCTCGACTACGAGCGGGAGGCTGCCGTGCTCGGTTATCCGGCCCTGGCGTGAGAGAGGAGATGGTGATGGACACGACCCCTGCGGTTGCGCTCAAGGACAGGATCGAGCGGTGTGTTGCGCGATTTGCCGATCGCCGTGAGGATTGGACCGTGTTCGGTTTCGAGACCGCTCGCGACCCGCAATACGCGCGGGCGCAGCGCCGCTATCTGGGAGCCAGCGGTTCGGTCGATCCGGCCGATCTGCGCGGCGGGATCCCGGCGACCGCGTTCACGATGTCGATCCAGACGATGCCGCGCGGCAACCGCATCCCGATGCATTGCCATGAGACCGAAGAGGTGTTTTTCATTCTCGACGGCGAATGCCTGGTGCGCTGCTGGGAGGGTGAGAAAAGCTGCGACATCAAGCTCGGTCGCTGGGACCTGGTGGCGCTGCCGCCCTTCCTGCAGCACGAGGTGTTCAATACCGGCTCCGGCGATTGCCAATTGCAGACCCTACTCGCGAAGTCGCAACCGCTGCGGCCGCAATACGCCGACCCCGAACTCCTCAAATTACAGGCGGCCGTGGGCTGAGGACCGGACCGTCCCTTCGCACAAGGCCCTCGCAAGCCCGCGGCCAGAGGAGGGACTTTCGAAGCGACCGAACGTGTCTCGAATCTGATCAGGGGTGACGGGGCGAAGCCAGTAGAGCAGTCGCTCGAGAGGATGCCGACGTGA
>JAFASL010000712.1 GCA_019244535.1 Alphaproteobacteria bacterium | reverse complement strand
CGGCGCGAATGGCGGCCCGATTTCCCTCTCACAGCAAGTCGCGAAGTTCTTTTACGGAGTGAACGACTCGCTAGGCCAAAATGCGACAGGAACATCGTTCAGCCCGGAGATATTCGGTCTTTACAGTGACTGGAATTATCTTCGCGTTCGCAATCCGCAGAGCGAGCGTCGCCAGGCGATGGCACGCGGCGAGGCGCTGTTCAACACCACAAAAATCAATATCACCGGCGTTGCCGGACTGAACGACGCGCTGAATGAACCGAGCATCCCAGGCTTCTGCGGCACCTGCCATGATACGCCAAATGTCGGAAACCACTCGGTCAAGGCCCCGCTGAACATCGGCGTCGCGAATGCCGGCGCGGGCAGCCCGCCTGCCTTGGACATTTCCGGGCTACCGGTCTTTACGCTCTGGTGCACTTCCGGGCCGCTTTCCGGGCAAATATTCGAAGTTACCGATCCCGGCCGCGCCCTGATCACCGGGAAATGCGCCGATATAGGCAAGCTGAAGGGGCCGATCCTGCGCGGCTTGGCGGCGCGCGCACCTTACTTCCACAACGGCTCCGCCGCCACATTGGCCGATGTCGTGGAGTTTTATAATCAGCGTTTCGACATCGGCTTCACCGACCAACAAAAGGCCGATCTGGTAGCATTTTTGAGTTCGCTTTGAACTGTTGGCCGCGGACCATCAAGCAATCGTTGATTTCCTGCGGCCCCGCTAGGGGTAGTAGTAGGCCTCGCGAACTTTAGGAGCCGGCTGTTCGACGCCGCCGCTTGAGGAGTCAAGTGCCGATCGCGAGCGGGCTCGTTAGCTTTTTGAGCGCGGCGATGACCGAGAGAGCGGTCAGCCGCCCGGTGCGCGGATTTTCCGCCGACGGCACATTCTCCACCTGCATCGACAGACGGGCGGCCGCAGCCTCCACCTCGATGCGGTGAATATTGCGCGTGACGCCGGGGTCGGCCCAGATCTCGACCATTGTGCGCTCCGGCCCGACTCCGGCAAGCGCCAGTGCTGCAGCGACATTGACATTGGCGGGAAAACCGCGCGCCGCTTCGCGCGCAGTGCCGTTGAAGACACACTTGGGCGCTGTCAATCCGGTGATGTCGATATTATTGGCTACAAGATGAGGCGCACCCGATAGCCCTTGCGGCGGTTTCCTGGTGATCATCTTGACGCTCGCAATACCACCTTCGGCGGCGGCGATCACTGCGTCCAGCCCGAGCAATGCTCCGGTGGGCACGACAATGCGGCCGCTCTGGCGGCGCGCGAGCTCGACTAGGTCGAGACTGTCGAGCAGCGCCCCGCAGCTCAGCACGATTACGGTGCGCCCCTGCGACAGCGCCGGTTCAGCGACCTCGCGCAATAGCGCAGCCGGAGCGCATTCGACGACGATGTCGGCCTTTTCCCACAGCTGGGCCAATGGCACCACCGGCACTGTGCGGACGAAACCTGCCATCGCCGCTTCCGCTCGCGCGACGTTGCGCGCCGCAACGGCGGCGAGCGTCAGCCCCTCGATGCCCTGATCGAGACGCCTTGCCACGACCCTTCCGATCGCGCCGAACCCGCCTATTGCCACGCGCAATGTCATCGCGACCCCATTCAGTAAGACTTTGGCAATCCCAGCACGCGCTCGGCGATGTGGCTCAAAATCAGCTGCGGGCTGACCGGCGCGATGCGGGCGATCTGGATTTCGCGGAAATAGCGCTCGACATGGTATTCGCGGGCATAGCCCATCCCGCCATGGGTCATGATTGCGGTCTCGCAGGCGCGAAAGCCGGCCTCGGCAGCGCAATATTTGGCGGCATTGGCCCAAGCGCCGACCGCACCGACGTCGTCGCCGCGGTCATAGGCGTCGGCCGCGCGTAATATCATCAATTCGGCCGCTTCGAGCTCGATCCAGCGCTCGGCGAGCGGATGCTGGATTGCCTGGTTCTGCCCGATTGGCCGGCCAAAGACGACGCGCTCGGCGGCGTAACGGGCGGCGCGGTCGAGCGCGGCGCGCCCGAGGCCGACAGCCTCGGCGGCGATCAGGATGCGCTCGGGATTCATGCCGTGCAGGATGTAATGGAAGCCCCTGCCCTCTTCGCCAATGCGGTCCGCGACCGGCACCTTGAGCCCGTCGATAAACAAGAGGTTCGAGTCGACAGCCTTGCGGCCCATCTTCGGGATCTCGCGCACCTCGACGGCGCTGCGGTCGAGATCGGTGTAGAACAGCGTCATGCCGAGGGAGGGCCGCGCCACCTCCTCGACCGGCGTCGTGCGCGCGAGGATCAGCATTTTCTCGGCGACCTGCGCGGTCGAGATCCAGATCTTGCGGCCCGACAGAATATAATGGTCGCCGTCGCGCACCGCGCGCGTCCGCAACCGGGTCGTGTCGAGCCCGGCATCCGGCTCGGTCACCGCAAAGCAGGTCTTCTCCCGGCCGGCGATTAGCGGCGGCAGAAAGCGTTCTTTCTGCTCGTCGGTGCCGAAGACGACAACCGGGTGAAGCCCGAAAATGTTCATGTGGATCGCCGAGGCGCCGCTGAACCCGGCACCGGATTCGGCGACCGACTGCATCAGGATCGCGGCTTCGGTGATGCCGAGCCCGCTGCCGCCATAGGCTTCGGGCATTGCGATGCCGAGCCAGCCCGCCTCGGCCATCGCCCGATGGAACTCATGCGGAAATCCGCCCTCCTCATCCTTTTTCAGCCAGTATTCGTCGCCAAAGCGCACGCAGAGCCGCGCCACCGCCTCCCGCAACTCCCGCTGCTCGACGCTCAGCCCAAATGCGATCTTGGTCACCTGCGGCGGCCGAGCGCTTGGCGGAACGCCTG
>JAFASL010000676.1 GCA_019244535.1 Alphaproteobacteria bacterium | reverse complement strand
CGCTCGCCGCCTCAACGCGGTGATCGACATGGTGCGCGAGGCCGCTGCCCGTGATTGAGAGCCGCCCTAACAGATGATCGGCTCTGTCCTGGTGTACGTGCAGCATCTTCTTGGCATCGGCCATCTGCGCCGTTCGTTGAGGATTGTCGATGCGCTGGCGCATGAGGGCGTCAGGGTTACCCTGATCTCGGGAGGAGAGCCGCTTGCCGAACTAGCTCGTACCTCGGCCGAACGGTTGGTCCAGCTTCCTCCGATTAAGGCTCGCGACGCGGAATTCAAACTGCTCGTCGACGAGACGGGCCGATCGGTTGATGACGCGCTGCGAACGGTTCGAAAATCGGCGCTCTTGGCCGCCTTTGCGGAAGCGCGGCCCGACGCCGTGCTCATCGAAGCGTTTCCATTTGGCCGCCGGGCATTTCGCTTCGAACTCGAGGGGCTGATCGAAGCCGCCTGGTTGCGGCGCCTCCGGCCGCTCGTCCTGTGTTCTCTGCGTGACATTGTCGTCGCACCAAGTGACCCGCGGCGCCCGGGCGAGATCGTCGAGCGGGTCCGCAAGCGCTTCGATTTTGTGCTCGTTCACGGCGATCCTGCGTTCATTCCGCTCGAAGCCAGTTTTCCGCTTGCGTCGCAAATCCGCGATCGGCTGATCTATACTGGCTACATTGCCGAGGCAGATGCGGCCGGCAGGGCAACGAAGTCGGACGACGCTGCGCCGGAAGGAGAGGTCGTCGTCTCCGCCGGCGGGGGCGCCGTCGGCGGTGCATTGCTCAGGATCGCAATCGAGACCCGAAGGCGAGGATGCCTGGCCCAAGTCGGGTGGCGTCTGCTCACCGGTCCCAACCTGCCCGAACCGGAGTTCCGAGCGCTCGCCGCCGCCTTGCCCGAAAGAGTTCTCATCGAGCGGTACCGGTCGGACTTCCCGCAAATCTTGCGGCGATGCCTCGTCTCGGTCAGTCAAGGCGGCTACAATACGGTGCTCGATATCCTGGCAGCCCGGGCGCCCGCGGTCGTCGTGCCGTTCGCCACCGGACGCGAGACCGAGCAGAACCTGCGAGCACAACGGCTTGCGGCCCGCGGTGCCGTTGAAGTCATAGCTCCCGATGAGCTGTCCCCCGAACGGCTCGCTTTGGCAATTGATCGTGCGATTGCCACCCGGCCGGCGATCGTTTCGATCGACACCGGGGGCGCTCGACGAAGTGCCGAACTGATCGCGAACATGATCCGATCTCCCAATCGAGAATTTGGCGTTGTTCGCGGACTACCGGTATGATCCGCCAATGACCGGGGTACCGCCGCGCTGACAATGGTGAAGTGGTCCGATCTCATGGCTGAGTTCGACCGCTGGGAGGAAGAGGGAAAAGTTGCGACGCTCTGGTGGCGCGACGACGACGCGGTAGCGCCGACCGCACGACTGAGACGTTTACTGTCGATCGCTCCGGCCATCCCACTCAGCCTTGCGGTTATTCCGATGGCGGCGGAGCGGGAGCTTGCCGAATGGCTTGGGCGCTGCCCGCGATCGGCGCCGAATGCGTCGGTCCATGTTCTCCAGCACGGCTGGCGCCATCTCAACCATGCGCGCGTTGGAAAAAAGAGCGAGTTCCCGGTGGACCGCCCGAGCGCCGAGGTGATGTTCGATCTGGCCGCAGCCCGGGAGCGCCTGGACGCGTTGTTCGGAGTTCGCGCGCTGCCCGTTCTGGTGCCGCCATGGAACCGGTTTGACAACTCGTTCCTGGTGCTGCTTCCCCGTTGCGGTCTCACGGCTATTTCACGCGTGCGGCCGCGCAGCGCTGCTCCGCTGCTGCGCGTTAGCGAGGTGAATATCCATGTCGATCTCGTTGCCTGGAAGGGTAGTCGCGGGTTCGTCGGCGAAGAAGCGGCGCTGCGCGGCGTCGTCGAACATCTCCGAGCCCGGCGCCTTCGCACCGTGTGCGCGGACGAACCTACGGGAATCCTGACCCATCACCTTCTTCAGGATGAAGCGGCGGAAGCATTCCTCGACCGGCTGATCGCGACGACGACAGCTCATCCGGCGGCGCGCTGGCTGAATGCGGCCGAAGTCTTCGCCCCCGCGTCGGCCGCCACAGCATGACTCGCCACACCTACCCGGTCCCGGCCCTGTTTGGCGACTATCTCCGGGCGGCGGCTGGCCTTATCCCGGCGGTTGCGGTGCCCGCAATCGCCCCCGTGGGGATCTTCGAAGCGACGTTGCTGGGGGGGGTGGCCCTCCTCTTCGCGGCTTTTGGTATTCGCACTGCGCTTCGTCAGTTCACTTGCATCGAGGTCACCGCGGCCGCGCTGAGGGTGTCGGGGGCGCTGCGGACAAAGATCTCGTGGGACGAGCTCGACCGGATGAGGCTCGCCTATTATTCGACGCGGCGCGATGGTCGCGACGGGTGGATGCAGCTCGAACTCCGCTCCGGTTGGTCCACCCTGCGCGTCGATAGCCGGATCATCGGGTTTTCCGAACTCGTAACCTCCTCGGCCCAAGCTGCTGCGATGCGCGGGCTGCAACTGGATCCCGCCACATCGGCAAACCTGCAGGTGCTCGGCATCGAGCGTCGAGCGGTGATGGCGCCGTCGCGAGAGCTTGCGGCTGGAGGTGCGGAATGACCGATCTCCTTCAGGTTCGCGATCTCCATGTCCGGTTTGCTGCGCCGGGCGGCTTTATCCGAGCGGTCACCGGCGTTTCGTTTCGTGTGCGTCCGCGATCGATTGTGGCCCTCGTCGGAGAATCGGGGTCCGGAAAATCGGTCGTCAGCCAAACAATCCTCCGAATACTCCCTCGCAGCGGCGTCATCACTCGAGGCGAACTCTTGTTCGCCGACCCCCGCCTTGACGGGCGAGTGGTGGATATCGCGAAGTTGCCGAGGGACGGCCCGGAGATGCGGGCGATCCGTGGCGGCCGAATTTCCATCATCTTTCAAGAGCCGATGACTTCGTTATCGCCGCTGCACACGATCGGCAATCAGGTGGGAGAGGCGCTCCGGCTTCACCGACAGGTGACGGCCGGGGAAGCGGCCGAGCTGACCGAAGAAATGCTCCGCCTCGTCGGCTTTCCCGATCCGAAGCGGGCTTTGCGCAGTTACCCCTTCGAGCTGTCCGGCGGCCTGCGCCAACGCGCGATGATCGCGATGGCGCTGGTCTGCCGACCGGCGCTGCTGATTGCGGACGAGCCCACGACCGCGCTCGACGTGACGATCCAGGCGCAAATTTTGCGGTTGATGACCGACCTACAGCACGAACTCGACATGGCGGTGCTGCTGATCACCCACGATCTCGGTGTCGTGGCCAATGTCGCCGAAGAGATCGTCGTCATGTACCGTGGTGAGGTCATGGAACGTGGGACGCTCGACGACATCTTCCGCCGGGCCGAACACCCCTATTTGAAGGCTCTGCTGCGCGCGGTGCCGCGTTTCGACATGAAGCCCGGCGAGCGGCTGGTCCCGATCCGGGAAATCCCGCCCGGAGATGCGCCGCATCTGATGGCGGAAAGAAGAAAATGGCCGGCCGAGGCGGTCGGACCGCTACTCGAATGCGTGGATGTACGAAAGACTTACACGATCCGCAAAAGCGGATTGTTCGGCGGCGCCAAATCGGGCGCGCGCGTCGTCGCTGTCGACGCGATAAGCCTCAAGATCGAGCGCGGCGAGTGCCTCGGGCTCGTTGGCGAGAGCGGTTGCGGCAAGACGACACTCAGCAAATTGCTGTTGCGCGCGGTCAATCCGGATTCGGGCTCGATCATCTTCAACGACCACGGGCGTTTGACCGATGTTCTCTCGCTCGAGGGCGAAGATTTGAAGCAGTTTCGCCGGCAGGTGCAGTTTGTTTTTCAAGATCCGTTCGGGTCACTGAATCCGCGCATGACAGTCTACGACATCATCGAAGAGCCGCTGATTATCCACGGCATCGGTGATGCAAACTCGCGGCGCGAGATGGTGCACGAACTCGTCTCGCTCGTTGGGCTCGATCTGCGGCACGTCAAACGTTATCCGCACAGCTTTTCCGGAGGTCAGCGCCAGCGCATCGGCATCGCTCGGGCACTTGCGCTCCGGCCGGGGCTTGTGATTTGCGACGAGCCCACTTCGGCACTCGATGTATCGATTCAGGCGCAGATCCTAAATCTGCTGATGGATCTAAAACAAAAACTGGGTCTTACCTACCTGTTCATCTCGCACAATCTCGCCGTCGTGGATTATATCGCCGACCGGATCGCGGTGATGTGCGCCGGGCGGATCGTCGAAATCGCCGACCGCGCGATGCTGTTTCGCAACCCGGTTCATCCCTACACGCAAGCCCTCCTTGCGGCGGTGCCGACGCCAGACCCCGCGCAACGGTTGGATTTTGATCGGCTGCTCGCCGAAAAGGCATCGGATCCCAATGCTTGGCCCAGCCCGTTCCACCGCGACCCCGCCAATCCGCCGCGGTTGATCGAGATCGCAGAAGGGCATTGCGTTGAAGCGAGTGAACCTCCGGTCGTGCTGACCGGTCGGGCCGCCAGCCGCGCCCGAGCGTAATCCCCCGGACGTAATCCTTTGACGCGGATGACCGACGCCCGTCTCACTCGGCGCGAGGTGATGTGGCTCGGGCTGGCTCTGAGCACGGCGCTCGTCGCCCAGGAGGCGACGGCAGCCGAGTTGCAGGAAACGCCGGCTCTTAAAGATGATGTGGCGAGCGGAAAGCTGCCCAAAATCGGGATGCGGGTGCCGGAAGATCCGGCGGTGGCAGAACTCGCGACGATCGGCACTCCGGGGGGTGAGTTGCGGATGCTGATGGGGGGCCCCAAGGACACCCGTATGATGGTGGTGTACGGATATGCCAGGCTAGTCGGCTACACCCCCTCGCTCGCGCTCGTAGCCGATATCCTCAAAGCGATCGAAGTCGAACACAACAGTGTTTTCACGCTACACCTCCGCAAAGGGCACAAATGGTCCGATGGGGAACCGTTTACTTCGGAAGATTTTCGATACTGGTTCGAAGACGTTGCTCAAAACAAATATTTGTCGCCATCCGGGTTGCCGATATCGATGCTGCCGCAAGGCGAGGGCCCGCGCTTCGAGGTATTGAGCGAGACGATTGTTCGCTACAGCTGGACGAGACCAAACCCGCTCTTCCTTCCGGATTTGGCCGGTCCGAGCCCGCTTTTCATTTACCGTCCATCCCATTATCTGAAGCAATTCCATCAAAAATACGCGGAAAAAGATGTGCTGGACACCTTGGTGAAGCAAGCGAACCAACGCAATTGGGCAGCGCTTCACAACAAATTGGACACTATGTATCGAAACGACAACCCGGATTTGCCGTCCCTGGAGCCGTGGATCCTAAAAACGAAGCCGCCTTCCGACCGTTTCGTATTCGAGCGAAACCCATATTATTACCGAATAGATAAACAAGGGAATCAACTTCCCTATATTGATCGAGTGATCTTGTCTATTGCAGACAGCAAGATCATTCCGGCCAAGACCGGCGCCGGAGAGAGCGACCTCCAGGCGCGTTATCTTCGCTTTGACAACTATACGTTCCTCAAAGCCAGCGAAGAGCGTAACCACTACAAGGTATGGCTGTGGCGGACCGGTCCTGGCAGCCAACTGGCGCTTTATCCAAATCTGAATGCCAATGACGAGGTCTGGCGCAGTCTAGTGCGGGATTTGCGCTTCCGCCGAGCCTTGTCCTTGGCAGTCGATCGTCACGAGATCAATCAGGTCATCTATTTCGGGTTAGCGATCGAAGGCCAGAATACGCTGCTGCCGCAAAGCCCGCTCTTCGAGCCCCGGTTCCGCAAAGCTTGGGCCAGTTTCGACCCACACGAGGCCAACCGCCTTCTCGACCTGATCGGTCTTGCCAAAGCCAGCGACGGGTTCCGTCAGCTGCCGGACGGAAGACCGCTCGAGATCATCGTCGAGAACTCCGGTGAATCGACCGAACAATCGGATGTGCTGGAGTTGATCCGCGATTCCTGGCGCCGCATCGGGATCAAGCTCTTCGCCAAACCATCGCAATTGACGCTGTTTCGTCGGCGGGTGTTCTCGGGCGAGACATTGATGTCGATCGACAAAGGAATTGAGAACGGCTTGGCGACCGCGGCGATGCCGCCGTGGGAGTTCGCTCCGACGACCCAGCAGCAGCTGGAATGGCCCAAATGGGGCCAGTACTATGAAACAAAGGGCGCTGCGGGCGAACCGCCCAGTTTACCGTCTGCCATCCAGCTAAAGGACCTGTACGGGGAATGGCTCGCTGCGGTATCCGATGAAGAGCATACCCGGGTCTGGCATGACATGCTGCAGATATGGGCAGAGGAGGTTTTCTCCATCGGGACGGTTGCGGGGGTTCTGCAACCGATCGTAGTCAGTGCCAAACTGCGGAATATTCCCGAAGAGGGAATCTACAATTGGGACCCCGGAGCCTATTTTGGCATATACAAGCCGGACGGGTTCTGGTTCGACTTATCCGAAGCGTCGGCGAAATCGGCTTCTGCCGCCTCGCCGCCATCGCACGCGATGCCTCGGTAGAAGGCGCGGTGATATGCTCGGTTATGTAGTACGCCGTATTCTGATAATGCTCCCGACGCTGATCGCGATAAGCATCGTGATATTCACGATCATCAATCTTCCGCCGGGCGATTATTTTTCGACCTACATTGCTGAATTGCAAAGCTCCGGCGAAGCGGCAGACCTCGCCAAGATAAATTTCTTGAAGGCGCAGTATGGTTTCGACCGTCCGCTTTGGGAGCAATATATATTCTGGGTCGGCGGCCTTCTGCACGGAGACATGGGCTATTCCTTCGCGTACAACCTTCCGGTAAACCAGGTAGTCGGCGACCGATTGCTCATGACTTTCATTGTCTCGTTTGCCACGATCTTATTCACCTACATTGTCGCTTTCCCAATTGGCGTATATTCGGCAACCCATCAATACAGTTGGTCAGACCACCTATTGACGTTTCTAGGATTTCTCGGATTGGCCACGCCGAGCTTTTTGCTGGCCCTCGTGCTGCTTTACCTCGCCAATGTTTATTTCGGCATCTCGATTGGCGGCCTTATGGACCCGAAATACGTCGATCAGCCGTGGAGTTTCAGCAAAGTCGTGTCCGTGGGCGCGCATCTCTGGATCCCGGTCGTGGTTATCGGCACGGCTGGAACCGCGAGCATGATCCGGCGGCTTCGCGCCAACCTGCTGGACGAATTGCAGAAGCAGTACGTCGTCACGGCTCGAGCGAAAGGTCTGCGCCCGCTCAAACTGCTGTTCAAATATCCGCTGCGGATGGCCCTCAACCCCTTTATCTCGGATATCGGGTCGCTGCTCCCCCATGTCATCTCCGGCGCCGCCATCGTCTCGGTGGTGATGTCCCTGCCGACGACCGGGCCGATGCTGCTCGACGCGCTGCGCAGTCAGGACATGTATCTGGCCGGTTCGTTTTTGATGTTTATGGCTTTCCTGACGGTGATCGGGGTCTTTGTGTCCGATCTGGCGCTGGCGGTGCTCGATCCGCGCATCCGTCTGCAGGCGGGCCGAACTCAATGAGCGAGATGACGTTCGCGGGCGGCGTCCCGCGTAAGAGGGCAGGGGGACCGCCTGACGTGATCGCCGAGCCGCTGCTGCACTACGTATCCGACGCGCCGTTCGACCCTTATTCGGTCGAGCGAATGACGCCCGCGCAAGAGCGCTTTTACATGGCGTCGGAGTGGCGGATGATGTGGTGGAAGCTGCGCCGCCACCGAATAGCCGTTCTGTCCGGCATCATTCTTCTCGTCATGTACACGTCGATCTTCTTCAGCGAGTTCCTCGCTCCGTATGACCTCGATGCCCGGAACACCGATTTCATTTACGCGCCGCCGCAACGGGTACGGATTTTCGACCAGGGCCGGCTCGTGGCCCCATTCGTCTACGGTTACGATTACAGGCTCGACATGAAGACACTCGAACGCGTCTACACCCCCAACGGTAAGCGACAGACGCTCCGCTTCTTCTGCCGTGGCGACGAATTTCATCTCTGGGGTTTGTTCCGAAGTGATCTGCACCTCGTCTGCCCGGCGGTCGGCGGGCAGCTCTTTCTGGCCGGGACCGACCGGCTGGGTCGCGATCTCCTGTCGCGAATGATTTACGGTGCGCGCATATCGCTGACCGTTGGGCTTCTGGGTGTGGCCGTCAGCTTTACGCTTGGTATTCTGATCGGGGGCATCGCGGGTTACTACGGCGGGTGGATTGACATCCTTATCCAGCGAGGCATCGAGGTCATCCAATCGTTCCCTCACCTCCCACTGTGGATGGCGCTGTCCGCGATCCTGCCGGTGAGCTGGAGCCCGATCCTCGTCTATATCGGCATCACACTGATCCTCGGTATGATCGAGTGGACGCATCTTGCCCGTGCAGTGCGGTCGAAACTTCTTGCATTGCGCGAGGAAGACTTTTGTACCGCCGCAGTGTTGATGGGCGCGAAGCCGGCTCGAATTATCGGCCGGCATCTGCTCCCGAGCTTTATGAGCCATCTGATCGCTTCGGCCACCCTGATGATCCCCGGAATGATCCTCGGCGAGACCGCGCTTTCGTTCCTCGGCCTAGGGTTGCGGCCGCCAATGACCAGTTGGGGTGTGCTGCTCAACGAAGCTCAAAACATCAACGTCGTCGCGCTCTATCCGTGGCTGATGCTGCCCGTCGCCTGCGTCATCGTAACCGTGCTGGCCTTTAACTTCTTTGGCGATGGACTGCGCGACGCTGCCGACCCGTACCACTGAGAGGGGGGTGGGGCGCTCGCGCAGGGAGATTAAGTGCCAAGGTGGCCAAACAGACCCATCCGGTGGGCGCGACGCGATAACACTGGAATTGTCCTGAACTGCCATAATCGCCGCCCTGCTGCTTCTCGTTGCAGGGCACGACGTGACGGCAGACGAGGAGCCCGCTGCCAGCGCCCCGCTGCCGCCCCTACTGCGCACTGTCCCGGCCTAAGAGCGACGGACCTCCGAACCGACGACCGGTGACAATCAATCGGGATCGCGTCCGTCCGCGGTCACGTTTGACGGATCAAACACCGCGTTATCCCAGAAGAAGCCTCGTCTCCACTCAGCTATAAAACAGAAGGTGCCGGCGCGGCACGCAAGCCATCCGACGAAAGCCAACGTGCGTCGACAAGGCCACCAAAGCGTTTCATTCGGAGCCGGACCACGGCCTGGCCCTCGGACGGCCAGCTTTCCCCACCCAGCGACTTCACTCCGGGGGCCGAGAGCCCTCCCGGACCCGTAATGGAGCCGCAACAAGGCCAGCAACTGTATTATCCTGATTACTTCGCGGCTCCGCCCGCCTATGGTTACGCTTCCCGCTAACCCTACGCGTGGGAACCGCCCGAACGTGGGATGTTCCCGTAAAGGCTTGCTTTTTGGGTTCGGGGCGCCAACGCGGCGGGCGGATACTGCGTTTTGCATTCGCTGGAGGTCAACCAACCCGATGATCAAACGCTTTCACGCCCTCTATGTGGGGCAGATCGAACTCGACAATATCGGCCTCGCGGGCACGCCGGCAAACGACCGCCGGTATTCGAACGAGCAGCTCGGCGAGGTATTCTGGACTGCCCGCGATGTCGCCCGGGTAATGGACGAACTCGGCTATTACGCCTTCTGGACGGCGGAGCATCATTTTCAGCGCGAAGGATATGAATGCCTGCCCAACCTGATACAGCTCGGGTTATGGCTGGCCACCCAGACGCGGCGCCTGAAATTCGGCTGCGCGTTCAACATCCTCCCTATGTGGCATCCGATCCGGCTGGCCGAAGACTACGCAATGGCGGACATCGTCACCGACGGCCGCGTGATCATGGGAATTGGACGCGGCTATCACACGCGCGAGGTCGAGACCTTCGGAGCGCCTCTTCTCGATGCCGAAGCCAATCGCGATTTGTTCGAAGAGCAGTTACAGCTCCTTTTGAAATGCTTCAACGAGCAGGCATTTCATCACAAGGGCAAATATTACGAATGCCCGCCGTCGGTGCCTTACCGCGGCTACCAGCTCGAGGAAATCACGACGGTGCCGCGGCCCAAGCACTTGCCGGTCGAGATGTGGATGCCGATCGCCAGCGGCAGGACCATCGACATGATGGCGAAATACGGCCTCAAGGCGATGGTTACGCTCAACGGCGAGAAGATCCTCGACGATGTGATCCGCGCCTTTTGCGACGCCTGTCACCGGCACGGCCGCCCGGTGAAGCTCGGGGAGGACATGATCTGGGGCGCCGGCCTCTACATTGCGGACAGCGAGGCGGAGGCGATGCGCCGCGTCGAGCCCTCGCACGACGAGCGCTACAAATGGTTCGCACCGTTCGGGTTTGTGCGCTATGCCGACGAGCAGGGCCGCACATGGGGCACGCCGGGCGCGCCCGCCCGCGTGCCCTCGCTGCGCGACGGCGTGCAGCAGAATGCTTGGTTTTGCGGACCGCCCTCGCACATCATCGAAGGCATCAAATCGATCGAGGCGAAATATCCGGGCCTCGAGGATTTTATGATCCATTGGGCTGAAGGGCTGCCGCCCGAGGAGTTCAAAGAACAGCTGCGCTGGTTTGCCAAAGACGTGATGCCGGCCTTCAACCGCGGTTGATGCCGCGCCCGCGCCCTTGAGCCGCGGGCCAGCAACCAACATTTGTGAGGCTTCGTCGGCGAATTGACCCGAGAATAGCGCATGCGCATATTGCAGCCGGTCCGCGGCACCCAAGACCTCTTGCCCGAGGCGGCGCGGCGTCATCGGCGCATCACCGAAACCGCGCGGGAGGTTGCCGCGCTCTACGGCTTTGGCGAGATCGCAACGCCGATTTTCGAGTTCACCGAGGTCTTTGCCCGGCCGATCGGCGAGACGAGTGACATCGTCAGCAAGGAAATGTACAGCTTTGTCGATCGCGGCGGCGACGAAATCACCTTACGGCCCGAGTATACCGCTGGCTTGGTACGCGCGGTGCTCTCCGACGGCCTCCTCCAAAACGCGCCCCTCAAATTTTTCTGTCACGGGCCGATGTTCCGGTACGAGCGGCCACAGAAAGGGCGCTTTCGCCAGTTTCACCAGATCGATGTCGAGCTGATCGGCGTGGCCCAGCCGCAGGCCGATATCGAGGTCATCGCGCTCGGCAGCCGCATTCTCGAAGCCCTCGGGGTGCGCCACAACACCGTGCTCGAGCTCAACACCTTGGGGGACCCTGAGAGCCGTGCCGCCTATCGCGATGCGCTCGTGACCTATTTCTCGCGGCGTCTTTCCGAGCTGTCCGAGGACAGCCGCCGCCGGCTCGAACGCAACCCGTTGCGCATCTTCGATTCGAAAGAGGAATCCGATCGGCGCGTGAGTCTCGAAGCGCCAGCTTTCGGCGATTACTTGAACGCTGGTTCGCGCGACTTCTTCGCCCAAGTGTGCGACGGCCTCGATCTTCTCGGCATCCCCTATCGCCTCAATCCGCGCCTTGTGCGCGGTCTCGATTACTACATCCATACGGCGTTCGAGTTCGTGACCTCGGATTTGGGCGCCCAGGGCACGGTGATCGGCGGCGGGCGCTATGACGGGCTCGTGGAAATGATGGGTGGTCCCGCGACCCCCGGGATCGGCTGGGCCGCGGGGGTCGAACGGCTGGCGATGCTGATCCCCGAACCCGCGGGGCCTCCGCGGCCGATCGCCTTGGTGCCGGTCGGCCCGGCGGGCGAACGGGCGGCGCTGCGCCTCGCCGAGGAGCTCCGCGATGCGGCGGTGCCGGTCGATCTCGGATATTCGGGCAATCTCGCGCGGCGCATGAGGCGCGCCAATAGGATCGGCGCACGTGCCGCCGTCCTGATCGGCGACGACGAGATCGCCCGCGGTGTCGCCGGGCTGCGCGATCTCGACAGCGGTGCGCAAAGCGACGTGCCGTTGGACGAGCTGCGCTCGCGCCTCGCCACGCTTGTCGGTTGAGCCCAGCCCCCATGGAACGCTCGCTCGAAGTTCATCTGGAGCAGTTGACCCGCCGGCATTTGGAGCTGCGCGAGGCGCTCACCGAGAGCGGGTTGAGTGGCTCCGAATTCGCACGATTGTCCAAAGAATACAGCGAGCTGAGCCCAATCGTCGAAGACATCGACGCCTTAAGGCGGGCCCGCGTCGAGGCCTCATCGCTCGCCGATATGGCCGATAGCAGCGAGGACGCGGATCTGCAGCAGCTCGCCGAGCAGGAACTGCATGAGCTGCGGCGGCGCTTGCCCGGGCTCGAGCAGCGGGTCAAATTCGCATTACTGCCAAAAGATGCCGACGACCAGCGCAACGCGATACTCGAAGTTCGCGCGGGAACCGGCGGCGACGAGGCGGCGCTGTTCGCCGCAGAACTGTTTCGCATGTACCAGAGATATGCCGCGTTGCGGGGGTGGCGCTTCGAGCTCCTCGACCTGTCCGAAACCGACCTCGGGGGCATCAAGGAAGCCAGTGCTTCGATCAGCGGTCGGGATGTTTTTGCCAGGCTCAAATTCGAGTCGGGTGTTCACCGGGTCCAGCGCGTACCCGAAACTGAGGCGAGCGGCCGCATCCATACTTCCGCGGCCACGGTGGCGGTTCTTCCTGAGGCCGAGGAGGTGGACGTTCGCATCGACGAAAGGGACCTGCGCATCGATGTCTTCCGGGCGAGCGGACCGGGCGGTCAGTCAGTGAACACGACGGACAGTGCGGTGCGCATCACCCATATCCCAACGGGTCTGGTGGTGATCCAGCAGGACGAGAAATCGCAGCACAAGAACAAGGCAAAAGCCCTAAAGGTCCTCCGCTCACGCCTCTACGCTCTCGAACGGCAGGCGCGCGACAGCGCTCGCGCCGCCGAGCGGAGAAGCCAGGTCGGCACCGGCGACCGATCGGAGCGGATCCGCACCTATAACTTCCCGCAAGGGCGCGTTACCGATCACCGTATCAATTTCACGCTCTACAAGGTGGACAAGGTGATGACCGGCGAAGCGTTGGACGAGATCATCGACCCAATTCTGGCCGAGGACCAGGCCGCGAGGCTGAGTGCCGTCGAAACACGCTGATAAGACGCGCGGTTGTCTGGTTACAGAAGCGGCCGTCACATTATCGGCAGCCGGCTTTACCGAACCAACCCGGCACGCCCGCCGATTGGTTTCCTCCGCCCTCGCCATCTCGCCGACCGATCTCTTTGCCCACCCAGACCTCGGCGTAGACGAACAACAGG
>JAFASL010000673.1 GCA_019244535.1 Alphaproteobacteria bacterium | reverse complement strand
GGTGGCCGAGCATTCGCACATCCCGGTTACCCGCCGCTTTGGCTTGCCGGGCGGGATGGAATTGACGAAGCAGTACTACGATGTGATGGACCCGTTTGTCACGCTGAGTGCCGCAGCGGCCGTCACGACCCGCCTCAAGCTCGCCACCGGCGTGTGTCTGGTGATCCAGCGCGACACGATCCAGACCGCGAAACTCGTCGCCTCGCTCGACCAGGTATCGAAAGGGCGGTTTCTGTTCGGCATTGGCTGTGGCTGGAACGCCGAGGAGATGGAAGACCATGGCACCGTCTACGAGACGCGCACATTGAAGATGCGCGAGCAGATCGAGGCAATGAAGGAGATCTGGACCAAGGAGCAGCCGGAATATCACGGCGAGATCGTCAAATTCCCGCCGATGATGACGTGGCCGAAGCCGGTGCAGAAACCGCACCCGCCGATCATCCTCGGCGGCGCCTTCCGGTTTGCGGCGCGGCGGGCGATCCGCTATGGCGGCGGGCTGATCCCGCAGGCTCCGAGTGCCGGGTCCGGCAGTCCCGAGGAGTTCATGCCGCGCCTCCGCCAAATGGCCGAGGAAGCCGGCCGCGACCCGCGATCATTATCGGTGACCTTGGGCGGAGCGCCGGAGGATCTCGACGTGTTGAAGCGCAACCGCGATCTCGGTGTCGCTCGCATGACCGTGCGTCTGCCGCCAGCCAAGGAGCACCAAATCCTGCCGATCCTCGACCGCTGGGCGAAACTGATCCCACAGGTCAAAACGTGACGCGCCCGCCGTACACGACGCCGCCTCCTGACGCCGCGGCGCGGCGTAGGGCACCGCCTGTGCTGTCATATTCGGTCGAGCAATTGCCATCGTTTGATGGGACGTTTTACAGGGAGGCACGCGCTGAGCTGTCCAAAGTTGCTAAGCTCACGGTGCCGCCGCGGGACGCCAAGGCATTCGAGGTGCCGGCAGGCCACTTCTTCCGGATTGTGTGTGTCGAGGGTCCGCAAGTCGGCGATCTCAACCTCTGGAACGCGCATGATCTGACTGAGCGCTTCTACAGTGGCAAGACGCGCGCTCTGCACGCGACACATATAAGCACTGGTAATCGGCTCTGGAGCACGTTCCCAAGCTTACGTCCGATGGCGACAATCACCCATGACACCCTCGACTGGTATGGATGGGACGAAGATGGGGCCGGTGTGCACGATGTCATCGGCACACGATGCGATCCCTATACCAACCTGTTACTGAAGGGGACCGAATATCACTACTGCTGTCACTCGAATTTGACTCGGGCGCTCGCGACAGAGCGAAATCTGGCACTCGCAGAAGCTGAGGTTCATGTTCACGACGTGATGAACGTGTTCATGTGCACTGGTTATACCCGCGACACGCATCAATACTTCATGAAAGCAAGCCCGGTTCGGCCCGGAGATTTCATCGAATTCTTTGCTGAGATTGACCTATTGGTCGCTCTCTCCGCCTGTCCTGGCGGCGACTGTGGCGCCAGTCACTCCGACGATAGTGCCCAATGCCATCCGCTCAAAGTCGAAGTCTATCGACCGCGGGAGAGCGCGTTGGCCGGTTGGCACTCACCACCGCCGAACAGATATTCTCGCTCTCATGGAACCCGGTGAAGGGGCCGACTGCGACTGATCGGCGCATTCTTAGAGCTAATGACGGTCCGTTTCAGGTCAACTGCCCGGTCCTTCACTTGTTCGGGGAGCGTCAGCATCGCCCCAGAGAGCCGACCATCCCGCCAATTCAAATTGATCATCTTTTCAGTGCCAAAATGCGAGACCCCCGCCGCCGTGCCATCGGACGACGCCGGTTTCGTAGGCACCTTCCCGGCCAATGATTTCGGGTTGACCGCACGCTCGCTCCACCCCGCAGAGGTGCGATTCGCTTTATCCGAGGCCGATTTTAAGGCCGCGCGCCAGTGCCAAACCTACTGCAATGACCGACAAGCCATCCCGCCGCCGCCGTCCGAAACCGGACGTCAGCGAAGAGCAGAAGCAGGCCCCTCGCCGCCCTTACGCCTTGTTATTGCCGGTCGCGGGCGGCAGACCGCGGCCATCCGGCAAGCCCGTCGCCGTTACGAAAACGCCGCAGCCATGACCGGCGTTGCCCTCACCATTTTCTCTCACTCCGACCCGGCGACCGGGGACCATGAAATCTGCATTCTGACCAGCGAGACCGGCTATTTCGAGCTAGAACGGCAGGCGCAACGGCGCGGCAAAACGGTCGAGGATATCTTTACGGCGAAATGGCGCATGCCTTCACCGCGCTACAATGTTACGCCCGATTGTTTTTATGTGACGGCCGGGCGCTCCGGCGCGTTCGATACCGGAAGCCCCCCGGCCCATCCGAGCAATTCCGTGCTCGGCTGTGGCGCAACAACGCCACAAGATTATCCACAATAGAGTGGCCTTGGGCGGCGAAGCGAGCGTGAGTGGGGTCACCAACGGCAGTGGGCCGCGGGACCAGCCAGGAGAACCCACCCATGCGCACCTACATCATCGGCAATGACGGCGTCGTGCTGTGCCGCGGGGCACCAGCCACGGTCAGCGACGGCGAGATTGTCGTCGCGTCGAAAAAAGAACTGCAAACCGCTCCGCTCAACGGCAAGCGGCTGTTGGCGTTGTGGAACGCGCTGCCCGGTGTCGAGAAGAGGCGAAAAGTTGGCGACCGCAAGGCGTTGATCGATCAGCTGTGGTCGGCCATCGAAAACCTGCCAGATCCGGAGCCGCGAGCCGACCCGAAACGCCCCTCGAAACAAGACGTGGTCATTGCCATGCTGCGTCAGCCCGAGGGCGCAACGGTCGACGAGGTGGCGAGCGTGACCGGCTGGCAGCGTCATACCGTGCGCGGCGTCTTTTCGGGAAGCTTGAAGAAAAAGCTCGGGCTCACGCTGGCTTCGGCCAAAGAGGAACGCGGCCGCGTCTACCGCATCGCCGAGCGGGCGAGCGCATGACGCCGCCAACCGACGACACATCGGCTCGCCAGCACCCTGGCGAGCCTTCGCCTGTTCCCGGTCGGGGCGGCAACCGCACCAGCCGACCGGGTGATGCGGAGGCCGCCGAGGTTGACCGTCAAATTGGCGAACTGCTCAATCGCTCAACATCCGAACTGCGGCTTAGCTGGCGCCGATTGCATCGCACCGGCCCGCCTCAGGGTCTCAGTCGCGATCTGCTGATCCGAGCTCTCGTCCATCAGCTGCAGGAGCGTGCTGCTGGCGGGGCAAACCCGGCATTGCGGCTCCGCCTACAGACTCTGACCGGAGAATTCCAGAAGAGAAGCGCGTCCTTCGGTCCCGGTATCGTCCCGAAGACCGGCACGACGTTAGTGCGCCAGTGGCGCGGGCACGCGCACACCGTCCTCGTTCAGGAGGACGGGTTTGAATATGAGGGCCAGCATTATCGCTCGCTGAGCGTGATCGCCGAACGGATTTCCGGGGCGCATTGGTCGGGCCCGCGCTTCTTTGGCCTGATCAAGCGAACCGTCGCTTCAGTCGCTGCCGAAGCCCGACAATGAGAAGCTCAGATGGGCACGGTCCACGTCGGAAGGAACGGGTTCGCTGCGCGATCTACACCCGCAAATCCTCCGAGGAGGGGCTCGAGCAGGAATTCAATTCGCTGCAGGCGCAGCGCGAGGCCTGCGAGGCCTTTATTGCGAGCCAGCGCCACGAAGGCTGGGTGTGCCGACCCACTGGTTACGACGACGGCGGGTTCTCCGGTGCGACAATGGATCGGCCGGCTCTGCACAGGCTGCTCGCCGAAATTGTGGCGGGTCGGATCGATACGATCGTCGTCTACAAGATCGACCGGCTGACCCGCTCGCTGGCTGATTTCGCCAAGATCGTCGAGATCCTCGATGCCAGGGGCGCCTCCTTTGTCTCGGTCAGGTCACGCAGCAGTTCAACACGACGACCTCGATGGGGCGCTTGACCTTGAATGTTCTGTTGTCCTTTGCGCAGTTCGAACGCGAGGTCATCGGCGAGCGCATCCGTGACAA
>JAFASL010000660.1 GCA_019244535.1 Alphaproteobacteria bacterium | reverse complement strand
CAACAGAAGGTACCAAAGTTGATCTAAATCGAAACCCCAGAAGTGTTGTGGGAATTCTTTGCCGGAGATCGCGCGATTGACGATAAGCTTCGGGAGATCCAAAGAATAATAAAGGAAAGGAAAAGAGAGCAGCGTGACGGCGACTAGATAAATCTGCTCGCGCACGCTGTAATGCAGTATATAGCCATAGATCGAGGGATCGAGCCCATCTGTTTCGTTCTTCGGTAAGAGACGACGCAACGCCGGCGGAATCGGCGGCGATGCAGATTTCATCGACGCGGCGAGTGTACGGAGGAGTCGCATCGGCTGCTCTCTACTCTCAGGCACGACCAGGCGATCCGGCATCGCGCATCAACACCGGCCCAATCGGCCCCGTTCCTAGGCAAATAGTCGCGCGGCGGGGAGCGCGGGAGGGGTATCGAGCCATCTCCGCAGGAATTGATCGAAGCCGCACCATCCTGGTCGGGTGCAACGGCGGATGCCGCTGGAACCTTTTGCCGCCGGGCGCGTCCTCTGATGTGGACTTTGGATTGGCTTCGACATTGATCGAGATGAAGGCTGGCCGTACCAGATGGAGGTTCGCCGGGACCGTCGTTGCCGTTCTGGTTCTGACACCCACATTATCCCGCGGCCAGTCGCCGGGCGAGCCGAGCGGCACGGTGCCCTCCGACCTGACCCGGCAGACGCAAAGCGAGATCAACATCCAATTGCCGACACTCGCTCCCCTGGTCGAGCGCGTAATGCCGGCGGTTGTCAACATCTCGGTCCAGCTAAAGGAGCAGGCGGCGACCCAGAGCGAGGGTGACGCGAGCAATGAGAGCGGCTCCCCGCTCGAGCCCGGGAGCACGCCTTTCGACCAGTTCTTAAAACGGTTTTTCGGACAACCGTTCCAGTTCCGCAATCCCGCGGAGAAGGTGATAGCGCTCGGCTCTGGGTTTATTATCGGGCCGGCTGGCGAGGTCGTCACCAACAACCATGTCGTCGCCAATGCCGACAAGGTTACCGTAATCCTTCAGGACAACAGCCGGCACACGGCCCGAGTGGCAGGCCGGGACGAGAAGACCGACATCGCCCTTCTTAAGATCGATTCACGTCAAAATCTCCCCTACGTGACATTGGGAAACAGCGATGACGCGCGGGTCGGCGATTGGGTCGTCGCGGTCGGCAATCCGTTCGGTCTGGGCGGTTCGGTTACGGCGGGGATCATCTCCGCGCTTGGGCGTGACATAAACGAGGGTCCTTATGACGATTTTCTGCAAATCGATGCACCAATCAACCGGGGAAATTCCGGCGGGCCGACCTTCAACCTTCACGGCCAAGTTATCGGCATCAATACCGCGATCTATTCGCCCTCCGGCGGATCGGTCGGGATCGGGTTCGCGGTTCCCTCCAACATAGCCGAGCGCGTCGTCCGTCAACTCAAGGAGCACGGGCACGTGACCTGGGGATGGCTCGGCGTTGCCGTTCAAAGTATCACGCCGGCGATCGCCAGGAGCCTCGGTCTCGATCCCGACCAAGCGACCGGCGCTCTCGTTGCTTCGGTCAGTCCCGACAGCCCGGCGGCCAAGGCAGGCATTCGGCAAGGCGATGTGATCAGCACCGCGGCAGGTCACGAAGTAAAGACGGTTCACGATCTTCCGCGGCTGGTCGCAGCGACGCCGGTCGGCGGCAAGCTGCAGCTGACGATCATCCGAGAACGACGGCAACAGACCGTCGAGGCCACCATCGGGCAGATGCCGCAGCAAATCTCATCCGCGCAATCCAAGGCTGCGTCTCCGGCGGGCGGGAGCGCGGCTGCCGCACTCGGGATGGAGCTCTTGCCGCTCGATGCGCAGCTGCGCAAGGAGCTGAATGTGGCAAAAGACGTGAACGGCGTGGTGGTTGGCCGTGTAGAAGCCAATAGCGCAGCAAGCGAATTGGGCATCGAGTCGGGTGACGTGATCGAATCGGTAGATCAGAAGCCAGTGGCCCCGCCCGATGAAGCCGCCACCCGGTTAAAGGACGCGTCGGATCGAGGGAATGTGCTCTTGCTGCTCAATCGCCGCGGGGCCAACCGTTTTGTCGCCTTACCGCTCAATAAAAACGGGACGGCGGGCAGCAGTCGCTGAGCTCAGCCAATTACACCCGGCCCGGCCCCAAACGCTGACTCTCGAAACCGGACGTCGGCGCGCGAAAGGATCCCGCCGCTCTCAAAGGGGCCTCGCCATCATGCCAAAAATGCCTCATCGCGCCCCCAGCGCTGTCGGCTCTCCACCGACTGTCCGCACGGCAGGCATCCGCCGCCGCCGCTTCCTTGTTGCGGAGGACCTGAGTTCCAGCCGACCTCACCTTCGATATTTATCACGTTAAGAAGCGGGATTGTTAAAAGCATAGTGCGAGAGTGCGTGGCCCCACATCTTGTGCCAGCTTTCATTTGGCTCCCACTACTATGGTTAAGAAGCAGAGAAGCAGCCAATTCTCTTAACCGCGGAACAACAACTTGCAAATTGCAAGTGGACTGCGCGAGTCTACTAGACGGGTTCGCCTATTCCTGCTATTGTTCGCAACTGACGCTAGCCACGGGCGGGCCGTAAGTGGCGCTTGGCGTTAACACTTTCATTTCGCAATGCAGCTCAGACTATTCCGACATTTCGTTCCGGTCTCGGTCGTGCTTCTTGCATCGTCGGATGCCTTGCTGATTACTGGTGCCTTTTATCAGCTGTTGTCCCGGGCAGAAACCGGCACTCCAATTGTCCTCGGCGCCTCCAGCTTCAGCGCCCATTTCTCAGCCGGATTATCAGTCGCGACTGTGACTGCCATGCTTTCTGTCGGGTTATATGGGCAGCAAAGTTTTATGGATTTCCGGCTTTTGCTCGGCAAGATCGTTGTTGCTTTTATACTTGTTTTGATGCTCGTCTCATTTTCGGCTACATACTGGCGTGAGGGCCTTGATCAACTGACCGACTTCGCCAACTTCCCTTTGAAGGCGACGTTGATCTGGCTGGTTTGCGTTTCGGTTACGCGGGGAACCTTTTCGGTGACCCTCGGGCGCGGTCTGTTGAAACGGCGCGTTCTGGTGCTCGGCAACGGTACCCAAGCGGCGCGCATCGCCAAACTCGTCGAAGCCGGAGATAACGAGCATTTTATTCCGGTATCTTTCGTCGAGGTGCCCGACCGGGCGACCCGTGTTCGTCCGGACGCGCTCGATTGGTCCGCGGTCGAGACGGATGACCTGCTGGAAATGGGATATCGATTGGGGGCGAGCGAAATCGTGGTGGCGGCCGATGATCGGCGCGGGCTGCCTGTGCGCCAGCTTCTCCATTGCAAGCTCGCCGGTATCAAAGTTACCGATTTTCTCGATTTTTGGGAGCGGGAGACCAGGACCGTCGACCTTGATGCGCTAAAGCCAAGCTGGTTCTTTTACTCCGACGGCTTCCGGTGTGGTCCGGTCGACGAGTTTTTGAAGCGTGCCTTCGACCTCCTGGTGAGTGCGGGTTTACTGATTCTGACGTTGCCGCTCTTGGTTTTGACAGCATGCTTGATAAAACTCGAAAGCCCCGGCCCAATCCTCTACCGTCAGGATCGAGTAGGGTTGCATGGCCGGATTTTCACCATCCTGAAATTCCGCAGCATGCAGGCGGACGCCGAAACCGATGGTCGTCCTCGCTGGGCCGCAAAGGGTGATCCGCGCATCACTAGAGTGGGAACGATCATCCGAAAACTTCGTATAGACGAACTTGCTCAGATCTTAAACGTCTTGCGCGGTGATATGAGCTTTGTCGGGCCGCGGCCGGAGCGCCCGTTCTTTGTGTCCGAGCTTGCCAAATGCATCCCCTATTATGTTGAGCGCCACTGGGTCAGACCGGGGATTACCGGTTGGGCGCAAATCAATTATCCGTATGGTGCGTCGACAGAAGACGCGCGCCGCAAGCTGACTTACGATCTTTATTACGTAAAAAATCGAAGTTTCTTTTTGGATGTGCTAATATTGTTGCAGACCGTTCGCGTCATATTCTGGAGCCAAGGAGCGAGATAGGCAATTGCATCTCGGCCTTTTTGTTAAGGAAACGGTATACTCGGGATGCGCCCTGGGGTTTTTAGCGCTGATCGTGCTAATCCTTTTGCGAGGCCGCACGAGCAGAGCCGGTACGGCGATCCTGGGTTGCTGCGTCGCGTCGTTGATCTGGGCAAGCGCGACCGTCGTTGCCGCGCCGGTCGCCGTATTGACCCTCCTCGACAGCGTCAGGCTTTCTGCTTGGCTGCTGTTTGCGGTCGCGCTGGTCACGATACGAGCCCGCGACGGCACCGGTCTCGGGCGCGGCTATCTCATTGGTGCGACGAGTTTCTGCATCGCCGCCGTGGCCAATGATTTGACGGTGTTGGCCGCCAATCCCACTGCGCCGGTCCTCTCCATATCGCAGCTGCTGGTTCGGATAGGGTTTGGGGTCGCGGGACTGCTTACGATCGAGAACCTTTGGCGCAATACGGAAGCCGAGCGGCGGTGGCACGTCTGGCCGCTGTGTGTCGCGATCGGCGGCTTGTTCGCATACGAATTGTTTCTGTTCTCTGATGCCTTCATCACCCGCGGACGCGTCGATCCTGGCCTTGCCGTTGGTCGGCCGATCGTCGCCGCGTTCATGGCCCCGCTGTTGGCGCTGGCGATCGCCCGCAACCTTGAGTGGCGGGTTGACATTCATGTGTCCCGGCAAGTCGTGCTCCATACCGCGACATTGGTTGCGAGCGGCTGCTTTCTTCTCGCCGTCGCGATTGTCGCTATGTTGTTGCGCGGTTTTGGCGGCGAATGGGGTCTGGTACTCCAACTCGCAATGTTGTTCGGCAGCATTGTCGTGCTCGCCACCGTGCTCTCCTCGGGAAGCGCGCGCCGGCGGCTCAAATTTCTTATCTCGCGTAACTTTTATACGCATCGTTACGACTACCGTGTCGAGTGGCTGAAGTTCATCGATCTGGTTTCCGAACCCAAGGGCGGAGAGGAACTGTCGATCCGGATCATCCGGGCGTTGGCCGAATTTGTCGACAGCCCGGCCGGGGTCCTGTGGTCGTTGAGCCGCGGCAGCGGCTACTATCCGACGGCGGCATGGAAACAGCCGATCCCGAGTGACGGCAAGGCGCCGATCGACGATCCATTCGTGCTCGGGTTCCGGGACGGCAGCTGGATCCAGGAACGCACCTCGAACGCTGGAGAAAATACGTGGCCGAGCGCCTCCAGCCGGGCATGGCTGGCCGTGCCTCTGTCACACCGCCGGGAGGTGATCGGCTTTGTCGTGCTCGATCGCGCGGCCCATGTGGTCAATCCCGACTGGGAGGCGTTCGATCTGTTGCGCGCCGCCGGCCGGCAAGCAGCCAGCTATCTTGCTGAGGAGCGTTCGACAAAAGTTTTGCGCGATTCCGAACTGCTGACCGAATACAGCAAGCGGTTTGCCTTCGTGGTTCACGATATCAAGAATTTAGCAAGTCAGCTCAACTTGATCGTGTCTAATGCGACAAGGCATATCGGCGATCCTGAGTTCCAGCGAGACATGCTGCGGACCGTCGAAGATTCAGTCGCGCGGATGAACAATCTTCTCAGCCAGCTCAAGGCGGATGCTGCCCCGCGCCCGCCGCGCCTGTTGAACCCGAACGTTATCGTCGGCGCGGTCGCCGGCGAGTTCGTCGATGCTCCGGTGGCGGTGGAGAGTCGGGACGAAGCCGGCAATTGTGCAGTAACGATCGACCCGGAACGCCTCAGATCGGCTCTTACCCATCTTGTCCAAAACGCCGTCGATGTCTCATCTCCGGGTGATCGCGTGATCATTTCCTCGGGCCGCTTCGGAAATCGGCTCCTGATCGACGTCACCGACAAAGGACCGGGGATGGACGAGGCCTTTGTGCGCAACGAGCTTTTTTTGCCCTTCCGCTCGACGAAGTCGGGGGGTTACGGGATCGGAGCTTTTCAGACCCGCGAGCTCATTCGGATGGCCGGCGGTGATCTAGAGGTAATTTCTGAAAAAGGGTTTGGAACTACGATGCGGATTATTCTACCCCTGGCCCCACTGAGAGAGTCTGCAACATTGCCTGCTGAAACCTGAACGTCATGCCGTCCAATCCAAAACCGCTGCTACTCGTCGACGATGACACCGGGCTTCTACGCCAATTGCGCTGGGCGTTTTCCGACCACAAGGTGTTTCCGGCGGGCACCCGGCAGGAAGCAATCGATTTTGTCAGAAGGGAGCCGATACCGGTCGCCATCGTCGACCTGGGACTACCTCCCGATCCCGACGGCGCATCCGAAGGACTGATGACCTTGACCGACATCCTTGCCATAGCGCCGGCGACAAAAGTCATCATCGCGACTGGCAACGAAACCCGCGAGCACGCGTTGCGAGCGATCGCCCTCGGAGCCTACGATTTTTATCAAAAACCGATCGATATCGATGTGCTGCAGCTGATCGTCAGCCGGGCAGAACGACTGTTCGCACTGGAAGATGAGAACCGCCGCCTCGCCGAGGCCTCCCAGAACTCCCCGGTCGACGGTATGGTCGCGAGCAGTCCGGAAATGCTGCGAGTGCTGCGCAATATCGAAAAGATATCGCCGACGGGAGTAACGGTCTTGCTGCTCGGAGAGAGCGGGACCGGCAAGGAACTGCTCGCTCAAGCGATCCATCGAATGAGCCGGCGGTCCGGGGGGCCCTTCGTGCCGATCAACTGCGCCGCCATTCCCGAGACGCTGCTCGAAAGCGAGCTCTTCGGTCACGAAAAGGGCGCCTTTACCGGCGCGCTCAGGCAGAATATCGGCCGAATTGAGAGCGCCGATCGCGGCACCTTGTTTCTCGACGAGATTGGCGATGTCCCGTTGCCGATGCAGGTAAAATTGCTGCGTTTCTTGCAGGACCAGGTCGTAGAGCGAGTGGGGGGCCGCAAACCGATACAGGTGGATGTTCGGATCGTTTGCGCGACGAACCAGGATCTCGATCGCATGATGGCCGAAGGCCGTTTTCGCGAGGATCTCTATTATCGCTTGAATGAAGTCGCGGTGCGGGTGCCGCCGCTTCGCGAGCGAAATGGGGATGGGACCGTGCTAGCGAGTTTCTTCCTGCGGCGGTTCGCGGCGGAGTACGGCCGGCCGGTTCGCGGTTTCAGCTCTGCGGCCCTCGCCGCGATCAATGATTATTCCTGGCCGGGAAATGTCCGTGAGCTGGAAAATCGTGTGAAGCGGGCGGTTGTAATGGCCGACGGCGCGCTGCTGTCGCCGTTCGATCTCGGCCTTTCAGAACAAGGGGAAGAGCCGCAGTCCCTGGGTCTGCGGGCCGCCCGCGCCCGTGCCGAGCGCGAAGTGCTGCAACTTGCTCTTGCGCAAGCCGGCTCCAACCTGTCAAAGGCGGCGAAGCTACTCGGGATCAGCCGGCCTACGCTGTATGATTTGATGCAGCAACACCAGATTGGCCTCGATGCGTGAGGGTGTTTTGCGAGAAAGGATAGGCAATGCCCCAGGATCGTAGCCGTAGTTTGTGGCGCGTTGTTGTTTTTGCCTCTGCCCTCGCCGCATTCGCGTGCCCGACCACGTACGCGAAGGACTCCACCGCTTCCGTCAAAGATGCCGAACAATATGTCGCAAAGGGGAATCTGAAGGCTGCCGAAATCGAGCTGCGCAACGCCATTCGCGAGGCGCCTCAAGACCCGGTTCTTCATGCGAGGCTGGCCGAGGTCTATCTGCAACTCGGAGATGCAGCCTCCGCGGAGCGTGAGGCGCGAGCCGCCCTCGAGCGTAATGGGAACGAGGCGGATTACATCTCGGCTCTGACGGACGCGCTGCTGCGTCAAGAGAAATATGCGAACCTCATCGATCTGTTAAAGCCGGATGACCGCGCTCCGGCGTTGGAGAGCAAGGTCAGAACGGCACTCGGTACCGCGGAAGCCGGGCTGCGCGACAGGGACAAGGCCGAGGAGCTGCTCCGCCAGGCGATTACGATCGATCCCACCGCGGTCCGGCCCAGAATTCAGCTCGCTCGCTTGTTGACCGGAACCAAGCCCGAAGAGGCCGACAAGTTTATCGACGAGGCCATCGCGGCGGACCCGCACTCGGCCGAGGCCCTCCAGGTGAAAGGGGAAATGCAGCGGAGCCGGGGCGATCAAGACGGCGCCCTGCGATTGTTCGATGAAGCACTCAAAATCGATCCAAAAAACACGCTGGCGCATCTGAGCCGCGCCAATGTCAACGTCACGCTCGGCAAATACAAACTGGCGGACGAGGATCTCGATCCGATCCTCAAATCTTCGCCAAACAATTTTATGGCGAATTATCTGCGAGGACTGGAGCTTGCAAAGAAACAGGACTATGCGGCAGCGGACCGCATATTCGAGCGGATCAGCCCGGCCTTCTCGGTATTCTGGGCGGGTTATTACCTGCAGGGAGCGACAAAGCTCGCTCTCGGGCAAGCGGCTCAGGCCGAAACGCTCTTAGCGAAATATCTCAGCCGCGTTCCGAACGATCTCAAGGCAGGGCGGCTGATCGCTACCGCTGCGATGCAACAGCGGTCGCCCGCTCGAGCAATCGAATATCTAAAACCAATCGTGGATAAAGTTCCGGCAGATGCGGCCACGCTGACTTTGCTCGGCAATGCCTACATGGCGGACGCGAAGCCTGACCTTGCGCTACAGCAGTTCGAGAAAGCTGCTGCTCTCGATCCCGATAATCCCGCGATAAGGACGCGGGTCGGAATTTCCGAAATCGATATCGGGCAGGGGCAGCAGGGGCTGAGCACTCTTGAGCAGGTGTTTGCGACCGAGGCGGGCGCGCCGGTTGCGGGTCCCACACTCGTGTTGACCGAGCTGCGCGCCCGCCGCGTTGATAAGGCTGCCGAAGTGGCGGGCTCATTGGTCAAACGAGACGCGAAGAACCCGCTGTACCAAACCCTGCTGGGAATCGTCCGGGTCGCGCAGCGGGGTTATCCCGGTGCAGAGAATTCGTTCCGCGCGGCGCTTGCGATCGACCCAGAGTTCCCGGCAGCTAACCGAAATCTCGCGCAACTATACGTGGCGACCGGACGCACCGATGATGCCAAGAAGATCTACACCGATCTCCTTGCAAAAAAGGCCGATGATGTCACCGCCCTCCTCGGGCTCGCTGACATCTATGCCTCCGAGAAGAAGTGGCCGGAGGCGACCGACGCGGTCAACCGAGCCCGGTCGGCGGCGAAAAATGACCCCGCACCCGGACTCAAACTGGTGGGGCTCTACGAAGCGCGTCAAGACTGGAAGAGTGCCAAAAGCGTAGCGTCGGAGCTTGCCGCGCAGTTTCCCAGCGACGTTGCTGTCCTGGAAGCCCAGGGGAAGGCGCAGCAGGGCGCGGGCGATCTGGATGGCGCCGTGTCCAGCTACAAGCGGGCGCACGAGCTGGCCCCTAACTCGCTGCCGATCCTGTCGCGATATCTCGCCCTGCTCAAAGAGAATAAGTATTTCACCGAGGCGCGTAGTGTGCTGCAGGACGCCATTGCCCGCAACCCCGGTAATCCGTCCTTGAAAGCCGAACTGATCCGGGTCGAAAGTGAAGTGAATGGAGTGGATGCCGCAATAGCTAAGGCGCAAACCTTGGCGAAAGACGACCCCAGCAGCGATATCTATTATCTCGTATCGGCTGAACTCTACGACAAGGCGGGGCGTACGGGCGATGCGATAACCATGCTCAACAAAGCCGTTGCAGCAAGGCCGGCAGACGACGCGCTGATCACCTCTCTAGCACAGCTCTAC
>JAFASL010000623.1 GCA_019244535.1 Alphaproteobacteria bacterium | reverse complement strand
CATAGCTGCCGACGAGCGCGGGTAGACACGAGACGGCGCGCGCGGCGTGCCATGCATTCCCTCCCTTGTGGATGGAACTCCCGCCAAGGACGATCATCGCCGGCTTCGTCGTGGCGTAGGCTCGCGCAAAGGCGGCGATACGATCGGCGTCGATGCCGGTCTCTCTCGCCGCCCATTCCGGGGTGAATTGGCGGACATGCCGCGACAGTTCCTCAAATCCCAGCGTGTGCGCGCCGATGAAATCGGCGTCGTAGAGCTTTTCGCCGATGATCACGCGCATCATCGCGAGCGCCAGCGCCGCATCCGATCCGGGGCGGATCAGCATCACCTCGTCCGATTGGGCGGCCGCTTCGGTCAGGCGGACATCGATGGTCACGATCTGCGCCCCGCGGCGTTTGGCGGTAATCAAGTGCCGCGCCGTATTGGGCTGGCTTGGGAGATTGGCGCCCCACATCACGATTAATTCGGAATTCGCCCCCATATCTTCTTTAGTGTTGATTTCGAGCGCGCCGGTGAGGCCGAGGCCGAACCCGCCCAGGCCCCAGCAGATCATTGCCGGGCTCCAATACTGGCAGCCGTAAAGATTGGCAAACCGGGTGAGCAGCTGGCCGCCGATCGAAAGACCGTAATTGTTGGCGAGGTTGCCGTGCCCGCTCCACAGGGCGGTGGCTTCGCGGCCGGCCGCCGCGATGCGGCCGGCAATCAGGTCGAGCGCTTCGTCCCAGCTCGCCGCCCGCCACGCGTCGTCATCGCGATGCTCGCGGATCAGTGGCTTCAGCAGCCGCTTCGGGTTGCCGATGATCTGCCGCGAAGCCTGGCCGCGCACGCAAAGAAACCCCTGGCTGTCGGGATTGTCGTTGTCGCCCCTGACGCCGAGCAGCTCGCCGTCCTGCACATCGACGAGCATGCCGCACAATGTCGGGTGACAATTCATCGGGCACATCGTCGCAATTGTTCGAACCGGGCCAGCCATCGCGTCCTGCTCCTGTGACGCGGCGATTATCGCAAGCGGGTCGCAGGAACGGAAGTTTGAAGGCATCGATGTAACTTTGGCGCCCCACGGAGCATTTCTTGGGGAGCGCTTGCGCTACGAAGTAATCTTGTCTGCCCGTCCTGGTGCACAGTGTGGGGCGTGGTGGATGCCAAGCAGCCCTAGATTGCTTCGCTATCGCTCGCAATGACGTTCCCTATCGTGGCGGTTCGGTCTGATCGAAATTCGCTACTTCGGAGCGTGTCCACGTGCCCTCAGGCGGCTTCGACCTCAACCATCGCCTCCGTATCCGGCTTTGGCCCACCCTAAAGTGAAAGAGGCCAAGGGCCAATTCCGGCAACACCGCCGCACGGGAGGTCACTTGGTTCACGCCGACGCAGCCGTCGCGCATCCTAAGGCAACTCCACAATCAAGCAATTGCCACATTAGCATTATATCCTCCTCCTGGCTGTCGGTTTCCGCCGGCGGGTGCGGCATTGCGATTGAGGGAGTTGCCGATGCCTGATCTCGACCTGATAAAACAGGTGGAACAGGCGCGGGGCGGGTGTGGGCGGCATGCCCGAAAATAAGGGCCGCAAACGTCCTCGCGCAAAAAGACGCACCACCCGCGGGTTAAACTCAGCCATTATGGGCCCGGAGGAGTAGGGAGGAAAACATGCCGCTGCGTGGCAAGGTCGTCATCACCTGCGCCGTCACGGGGTCGATCCACACCCCGACGATGAGCCCGCATTTGCCGCTGACGCCGGACGAGATTGCGCGCGACGCGATCGCCGCGGCGGAGGCGGGGGCGGCGATATTGCATCTGCACGCGCGCGACCCGAAGGACGGCCGGCCGACCCCCGACCCCGACGTGTTCATGCAATTCCTACCGCGGATCAAGCAGGCGACCGACGCCGTCGTCAACATCACGACCGGCGGCGGTCATGGCATGAGCCTTGAGGAGCGGCTCGCCGCCCCGCTGCGCGCCAAGCCGGAGATGTGCTCGCTCAATATGGGGTCGATGAATTTCGGGCTCTACCCGATGCTCGACCGCTACAAGGAGTGGAAATACGAGTGGGAGCCGCGGGCGCTCGAAATGACGCGGGATTTCATCTTCCGCAACACCTTCAAGGACATCGAGCGGATCTTGAAGGATTTGGGGGAGGGGTGCGGCACCCGGTTCGAGTTCGAGTGCTACGATGTCGGCCATCTCTACAATCTGGCTCATTTTCTCGACCGCGGCCTCGTCAAGCCGCCGCTTTTCGTGCAGACGATCTTTGGCATCCTCGGCGGCATCGGCACCGATCCGGAGAATGTCGTCCATATGAAGCGGATCGCCGACAAACTCTTCGGCGACAATTATGCCTGGTCGATCCTCGCCGCCGGGCGCCACCAGCTGCCCTTGGTGTCGATGGGTGCGATCATGGGCGGCAATGTCCGGGTTGGGCTTGAGGATTCGCTGTGGATCGGCAGAGGCAAGCTCGCCGAGAGCAATGCCGACCAGGTCAAGTGCGTTCGCTCGATCATCGAGAACCTGTCGCTCGAAGTCGCCACACCCGACGAGGCGCGGGCGAT
>JAFASL010000613.1 GCA_019244535.1 Alphaproteobacteria bacterium | reverse complement strand
AGGATTACCGCGAGATCCACCGGCTCGGGCAGTGCGGCCACTGTCGGGTAGGCGCGGAGTCCCAGCACCTCGCTTTGGCTCCGGGTGACGGGAAAGACCCGGCCGTCGTAACCATGCCCGATCAGCGCATGCGTCAGGCGCCCGCGCAGGGTCTCGGTATCGGCGGAAGCGCCGAGAATGGCAACGCTGTCCGGCGCAAGGAGTGGCTTCAGATCGGGCATTGCGCTCAGCGAAGGCCGAGACCCCGAGCGATGATGCCGCGCAGCACCTCGCGCGTGCCGCCTTGAATCGTCAGCTTTGGTGCGATCAGCGTGGCGTAACGCAATGCCTCCTCGAAGCGGTCGTCGTTACTATCCGGGGAAGCGTCGCCCGGGGGCGGCGCCAGCAGGCGAACCTTGTCCGGCAGCGCCTGCTCGAAATTAGTGCCGAGGTCCTTGACGACGGCGGCCTCGACCGACGGCGTCTTGCCGGCCTGCAGCATCCCCGCGACCGACAGCGACATCCGCCGCAATGTGGCGAGGTGCGCGACTTCCCGCCCGATCCCTGCGGCGAGCCGCTCGCTCGGCTCGTCGCCGGCCCGGCGCACGAGTTCGACGAGTGCGGGGAAGGTTTCGATCCATCGGTCGGGGCCGCTGCGCTCGTAGGCGAGCTCGTCGGTGGCCTGCTTCCACGCCATATCGACCTCGCCAATCAAATGCGAGTCCGGCACAAAGGCATCATCGAACACGACCTCGTTGAAGTCGTGCGAGCCAGCCAGGTTGATGATTGGCCGGGTCGTGATCCCGGGAGTTTTCATTTCGACGAGGAATTGGGTGAGGCCATGCCGCCGATTTTCCTTGGTTGGCGGCGAGGTGCGCAGCAGCGCGATCATGTAATCGGCCTGATGCGCGCCGCTCGTCCAGATCTTGCGGCCGTTGACCAGCCATCCGCCGTCGGTCTTGGTCGCCCGCGTCGACGCGGCGAACACGTCGGAGCCGGAATTTGGTTCGCTGAGCCCGATGCAGAAACACAGTTCGCCGCGCGCGATCCGCGGCAGGATCCTTTCTTTTACTTCCTCCTGGCCGTAACGCAGGATGACCGGACCGCTCTGCCGGTCGGCCGTCGAATGGGCGCGGGTCGGCGCCCGTGCGGCGAGCATTTCCTCGATTACGACATACCGTTCGAGATGCGAGCGCTCGTGCCCTCCGTACTCCTTCGGCCAGGTCATCCCGATCCAGCCCTTGGCGCCGACCTTGCGGCTGAACTCGCGCGAGAACGAGCCTTTGCCGCCATCGGGCGAGAACGTGCCGGCTTCGATCTCCTGACGCAGAAATGCGCGGACTTCCTGGCGCAAATCCTTGGCCTCGGGCGGCAGCTCGATTGGATCGAAACGAAAACTAAAGCTCATCGATGCCTCACGATCCTGCAGTGATGAAGGGCCAGAGCTCGTCGGCACCACGCTCGGCGACCATCCGTCCGAGGCGGGCGGCCCAGAATGCCTCGTTGCCGAACTCCTCGCGCCATGCCCACAGCCGGCGCGTCGCATGGTGGAGCGAATGCTCGTATGTAAAACCCATGGCGCCGTGCACCTGATGAGCGATAGCCGCTCCAGTACCCGCCGCCTCGCCGCCGCGGATCTTGGCGATCGCGATCTCGGCAGTCGTGATTGCCGGGAGCGCGCACGCCTCCGCGGCGCCGTCCGCGGCGGCGCTGGCTGCTGCGACTTCTCCGGCCAAGGCAGCGAGATTGTGTTGGATCGCTTGGAACTTTGCGATCGGCCGGCCGAATTGCGACCGGTCGAGCGCATACTGGACCGACTGTTCGAGGATCTTCTCGAGCGCGCCGGCGATCTGCTGGACGCGCACAGCTGCGCCAAACGAAACGAGCAGATTCTGATCGACCGCCGCTGGGGCAATGGCCTCGGGGACTGCCCTGTCGAACGTAACGTCGTCATGCGGTTCGCCGGCCAGACTCGTCGATTGGCTGATCGGCAAACCCCATGCAGCAACCAGCGCCACCACGATCTCTGCGCCGCGGCGCGCCAGGAGGGCGATGTGACCCGCGTTGCGCCCGAACGGGACCCGGCGAGCGCGCCCGTTCAGTGTGCCGTCAGAGGCCAACGAAATCCGGCCATCGGCATGGACCGGAGCAATCGTCAGAGGCCCGCCTGGCACTGCGATGCCGGCCTGTGTCAGCAGCCAGCCCGCCATCAATGTCTCGGCGAGCGGGACCGGGGTAGCAAACCGGCCAGCGGCCCGGAGCACCGCGAAGCCGTCGGCTAGGGCCGCCCCC
>JAFASL010000608.1 GCA_019244535.1 Alphaproteobacteria bacterium | reverse complement strand
GCTTTGCAGCTGCACCATCAAGATGATCAGCATCAGCATGATCATCATGGGAAAGACGGCCACGATCGAGCTGAGCCCCTTGGCGCTCTCCTCGATCGTGCCGCCGGCCTCTATGGTGTAGCCCTCCGGCAATTTTTCCGCCAATTGGGCGATCGCCGGCGCCAGCTGGTTGTTGACCGTCTTCGCCTCGATCCCCGGGACCACATCCGCTTGCACAGTGATTGTCGGCAACAGGTTGCGCCGCCAGATCACCGGTGGTTCCAGCTCGTATTGGACGCTTGCCACCTGGCTCAGCGGGATGGTTTGTCCATTGTCCAGTGCGACCTGCAGATTTCTCAATGTTTGCACCGAAGCGCGCTGCTGTTCGGTGGCCCGCGCCGTCAGGTCCGTCAGGTAGATCGAGTCCCGGACCTGGGTAACCACCATCCCGCTGGTCACGGCGTTGAGAGCCTCGGCGAGCGACTTGGAACTGACACCGAGCTGGCGGACGCGATCCTGATCAACCTGCAGGTGAAGGCTCTTCATCGGCTCGTTCCAATCAAAATTGATGAGCCGAGTATTGGGACTTTGCCCGATGGTCTGGGCCACAAGGAACGCGGCGTTGCGGGTACCTTCCGCGGTCTGACCGCTGACCCGGTACTGCAGCGGCCAGCCGACGGGCGGCCCCAATTCCAGCGGGTAAAGCCTCGTATTGAGATTGGCGAATTGGGTGGCGAGCGCCTTTTGCAGGCGCGCCCGGACGACCTCGCGCTCGGCGATGCCCTTGGTCACGATGACTGCTTGCGCGAAATAGTCGTTGGATAGTTGCACATTCAAAGGCAGATAAAAACGCGCTGCTCCTTGCCCGACATAAAGGCTGTAGCGATCGATATTAGAGTCGTCTTTCAGCAACGCCTCGAAGCGTTCGACTTCATGCTCGGTCGCGTAAATCGACGAGTCCTGGGGAAGGCTTAAATCTACGACGAGCTCCGGCCGGTCCGAGGCCGGGAAGAATTGCTGCTGGATGAAACCGTATCCGTACAATGATGCCGCGAAGAGCCCGACCGTCACCGCGATCACGAGCCAACGGGCGCGCATGCAGAAGAGGAGGGCAGCGCGAAAGAGCCGCATGAAGCGGCCTGGTCCAGCATGGCCGCCGCCGTGCGGCTTCATCGTCTTCGGCAGGATCGTGACGCCGATCACTGGGGCGAACAGGACGGCGACGATCCACGAGGCCAAAAGAGCGACGGCGATGACCGCGAACAGCGAATAGCAATACTCTCCGGCGCCGCTCTTCGCAAAGCCTATCGGCACAAATCCGGCAACTGTCACAAGGGTGCCCGTCAGCATCGGAAATGCTGTCGTCACCCAAGCGTGGGTCGCGGCATGCGCGCGATCGACACCGGCCTCGAGCTGGCTGACCATCATCTCGATCGTGATCATCGCGTCGTCAACCAAAAGGCCGAGAGCGATGATCAGCGCGCCAAGCGAAATGCGCTGCAGGCTGATGCCGGAATACTGCATATAGGCAAAGACCATCCCCAGCACGAGCGGGATGGAGCAGGCGACGACGACGCCGGCACGCAAGCCGAGGCTCACAAAGCTGACCGCCAGAACGATCGCAATCGCCTCCCACAGCGCCTTCGTGAAGCCCCCGACGGCTTCCTCGACGACCACCGGCTGATCGGCGACGAGATGAGCCTCGATGCCGATCGGCAATTTGCCGATGATCTGCTCCATCTTGTGTGCGACGGCCTCGCCGAAGGCGAGGTTGTTGCCGCCCTGCGCCATCGAGATCGCGAGCCCGATCGCCGGTTCGCCATTGAACCGGAACATCGGCTGCGGCGGATCCGAGTACCCTTTGCTTATCGAGGCGACATCGGCGAGGCGGAAGAATTTGCCGTTGGCATAAAGGTTGATGCGCTTTAGATCCTCGACAGAATTGAAGGCGCCGGAGACGCGGATTGCGTATTTCTCCAGACCGGTTTGCACGACGCCGGAGGGGGTGACGGCGTTTTGCTCCTGCAAACTCGAGATGACGTCTTCGCGGCTGACACCCAGCCCCGCCAGCTGATGGGTGTCGAATTCGAGATAGAATTTCTGATCCTGCGCACCGATAAGCTGCGCTTTTGCCGCATTCTTGATCGTCAGTATCTGCGTGCGAATTCGTTCGACGTAGTCGCGCAGCTCGCGGTGTGTGAACCCATCGGCGGTGAATGCGTAAATGATGCCGAAGACGTCGCCGAACTCGTCATTGAAACTCGGCCCCAGGACGCCTTGGGGCAGTGTCGATTTTATGTCGGCGACCTTCTTGCGAACCTGATACCAGATGTCCGGGATCGTCTCCTTTGGCGTATTGTCGAGAACGTTGACATAGATTGTCGAAACGCCGGGTTTGGTTTCGCTCTTGAGATAGTAGAGCGACGGTGTTTCCTGCAGTTTCTTTTCGATCCGGTCAGTGACCTGCAGCATCGTGTCGTCGATCGTGGCGCCCGGCCAATAGGTCCGCACGATCATTGTCTTGATCGAGAAAGAGGGGTCTTCCTCGCGCCCCAGCTGCCTGTAGGAAAGGACGCCCGCGGCGACAAACAGGATCATCAGAAACCACACGAAGGGGCGATGATTGATCGCCCATTCGGAGAGATTGAAGCCCTTCATTGCACGGTGCCCGCATCCATGAGCGCGACCTTCTGACCCGGGAGCAATTTCTGCACTCCGGCAGTCACCACGACGTTTCCTTGCGAGAGCCCGCCGCCGACGACAACCGAGTCACCTTCATAGCGCTGCACCGTGATCGGCTTCAGCTGCACTGTGCTGTCCTTCTCGACGAGCCAAACGGCCGGCTTGCCATCCTTCTGGAATAGCGCGCTTCCCGGTATCGTCATGGTCTGGCCTTGATCCAACGTCACGGTGCCGACGACATTGGCCCCAAGCCGCATTTGCGGCGGCGCTTCCGGCAGCGAGACACGCACGGTATAAGTGCGGGTCTCCGGGTCGGCCTGCGGCGAGATGTAGCGGACCTTACCCGCGGTTTCTACCTCAGGATTGCTGACGAGGTGAACGGCTACGGTGGGATCCGTCGGCCGCTTCTTGAACGCGCCCTCGGCGATGTTGAACACCGCTTCGCGCTCGCCGGGTTGCGCCAAGCGCACAACCATTTGCCCGGCGCCGACGACCTGCCCGGGATCCGCGCCGATCGCGCTGATGACCCCGTTATTGTCGGCCCTCAACTCGGTGTAGCCTAGATTTTCGCTGGCCTGCACCTGTCGGGCGCGCGCCGCGTCCGCCTCAGCTTGGGCGGTTTTGAATGTCTTCACCGCTTGGTCGTATGCGACCTGGGTCGTGTGACCATTCTTCAGCAACTCTCGTTGCCGGTATTCCTGAGCCTGGCTCCGCGTCACCTCGGCGTCCGCCTTCGCCACCTCGGCCTTCGCGACTTCGAACTCTTGCTTGTATTGTTGCGGGTCGAGCCGGGCGAGGAGATCGCCCTTTTTGACTTCTGTCCCGACATCCACGGGCCGTTCGAGGATCTTGCCGTTGACCCGGAACCCTAGATCGGCTTGGTAGCGGGGCTGGATCTCGCCGGTCAGAGATACTTTCTCGCCTCTGTTCTGCGGCTCCACAGTCACCGTGCGAACCGGCCGCGGGGTCGTCGCGGCGGCCTTCTCCTCCTTTTGGCAAGCGGACACTAGGAGCAGGAGAACTAGAGCGGGCACGGCTCCGAACGCAAGGAGCAGCAATCGGGTCACGCGCTGGCGCAGAAACTCTATATCAAGGATCATCGGACAAGCACTCGTTCTGAATTGGGTCTAGCAAAGCGGGCAATCCGCCGCGCGGCGACTTTCCACGTCCACTGCTCTGTCTCCCCACGGTTTATAGAAGCCGTGGGATAGTCGCGCGCCGTGACATGTTCGACTGCACCTTCTTCCTGAACCTTGATTTGAGTCAACAGCCCAGACTTTTCATTTTCCCGCAGGTTAATGAACTACATCCGGTTCGTCCCCGAACTCCCTGCTCCCCCGGGCGGCCGAACCAAAAGGGCCGGAATTCGTCGCCCGCCGAACGGGTTGCAGAATCCATTTGACAGGGCTGCGGCGTGCAGGCTCTTGTTGCACCGCAGCAAGCCCGCCTACCCAAATCGTTCAGGTGATGATCTAGATCAAAGAACCGAGCGGGCTGGATCGGTTATGCCTGCGTGGTCAGGCAGCGAAGTCCCCAAAAATGCACATGAATCGGCGTCGTTTCTCCAACCTATGTCAGCAAGCCGGAGGCTGAGATGAACGACAGTTCTGCGTCCAAGGTGATGAACAAGACGGCGAACCCATCCTCTCTATGGCCTTGGCTCGCAGGGAACGAGCTTTTCGACTATTGCGTCGACGCGTGGCAGCGCTCGATCCTGTTGTTGGATGTGTTGCGCCAGCGTGGCAATAATTACGTCGAGTACAATGCTCGCGAGGTGCCGCACGTACTGAGCTTCGATGCCGAGCTCGTGCTCGACGGGCGAACGCTGCCGCGGCCGGTCAATTTCGGACTGGTTCGTATCGTTCCGCCTGAAGCCACCGCGATCGACCCCCGCAAGCGTCCGTTCATCGTATTCGATCCGCGCGCCGGACATGGTCCCGGAATCGGCGGCATGAAGCACGACAGCGAGATCGGGGTCGCCCTAGCTGCGGGGCATCCCTGTTACTTTGTTGGCTTTTCGCCTAAGCCGATCCCCGGTCAGACGATCGAGGATGTATGCGAGGCAGAAGCCCGTTTCGTCGAGGAGGTCGTCAGCCGGCATCCGAATGCCGAGGGTCAGCCTTGTTTGATCGGCAACTGCCAAGCCGGCTGGCAGATCATGATGATGGCCGCGATGCATCCACAGAATATCGGCCCAATCATGCTTGCCGGATCGCCGCTTTCTTATTGGGCGGGCGTCCATGGCAAGAACCCAATGCGTTACCTTGGCGGACTGTTGGGCGGGACCTGGCTGACCTCGCTGGCTGGCGACGTCGGCAACGGAATCTTCGACGGCGCCAATCTCGTGGCGAATTTCGAGCAGCTTCACCCCGACAACACTTATTGGAAGAAAATTTACAACGTCTATTCCAAAATTGACACCGAGCCGCCGCGTTTTCTCGCATTCGAGAAATGGCATGGCAGCCCCGTGCTACTCAATGCCGAGGAGATGCAGGCGATAGCCGACCAGCTGTTCGTCGGCAACAAGCTCGCCTGCGGGGAGTTGCGCAGCTCCAATGGAACGCGCGTCGACCTGCGCAATATCAAATCGCCGATCATCGTGTTCTGCTCGTGGGGCGACGACATCACGCCGCCGCAGCAAGCGCTGGACTGGATTCTCGACCTCTATGACCACGAGGACGAGATCGTCAAAGCCGGCCAGACGATCGTCTATTGCCTGCATCAGAGCATTGGTCATCTAGGCATCTTTGTCTCCGGCAAGGTGGCGACGAAGGAACATGGCGAGTTTGCCCAATCGATGGACATGATCGATCTGATGCCGCCCGGTCTCTATGAGGCGGTAATCACGGGTATCGACGAAAATGTCGAAAACCCCGAGCTGGTGGAGGGCGGCTACTTGTTCAGCCTCGAGACCCGCACTCTCGATGACATTCGCAAGCTCGGCGGCAACAGTCCCGAGGACGACCTCGCATTTGCGACCGTGGCCCGGGTTTCCGAAATCAATCAAGGCGTCTACCGCACTTTGCTGCGGCCGGCGGTGTGCGCCATGGTGACGGGAACGAGCGCCG
>JAFASL010000555.1 GCA_019244535.1 Alphaproteobacteria bacterium | reverse complement strand
GGAGACAAACCTGCCGCCCTGGCCCTTCTCGCAGAAGCCGAGGTCCTCGATCTGCATCAGCACGGTGATTGTGAAGCTGTCATAGATCGATGCATATTTGATGTCGGACGGCTTGACCCCGGCCTCGGCAAAAGCCGGCGGCCCCGACCAGACGGCACCCGAGTGGGTCAGGTCGAATTGCCCGCCCATCTGGTGTTTGGGAGCTTCGCCGGCGCCGATGATCTTGACCTTGGGCCGTTTCAAGCCGTTCGCCACCTCCGGACTGGCGACGATGATTGCACCGCCGCCGTCGCTGATGACGCAGCAATCGAGCCGGTGCAGCGGGTCGGCGATCATCGGCGAGTTTACGACATCCTCGACTGTGACGACGTCACGCAGCATTGCATGCGGATTATGCTGGGCGTGGTGCGAAGCGGCGACTTTGATCCAGGCGAGCTGCTCGCTGGTTGTGCCGTATTGGTGCATGTGGCGCATTGCGCACATCGCGTACATGTTCGCCGTCGCCGGGCCGTAGGGGTTTTCGAACGGCGCATCGGGCGTATTTTGCGCAGTGCGCGCCGCAGTGCCCGTCGCCTGCCCCTCGCTACGCGGCCTTCCGGCCAGAGTGATCAGCGCGACACTGCATTTGCCGAGCGCGATTGCCTCGGCGGCATGCCCGACATGCACAATGTAGGATGAGCCGCCGGTATCGGTCGAATCCATATGCCGCAATCTCAGGCCCATGTAATCGGCCATCGAGAGCGGTCCCAACCCAGGCGCATCGCCGGCGCAGAAATAGCCGTCGACGTCGCCCTTGCCGAGGCCTGCGTCTTCTAGCGCGCCTTTTGCCGACTCCGCATGCAATTGAGCAAGCGATTTGTCCTCGGCCTTGCGCGTCGGGTGCTCATAGATGCCGACAATATAGGCCTTGTTCTTGATGCTCATCGCGGGCTGGTCCTCCCCCTGACGGCAAAAGCAGCGATGAAAGAATGGGATACCGTTTGACCGGCGCGGTCAATCCCGGATTCCACAAGAGCGCCTTGCGCGGCCGCCCCCGAGACCCAGTACGAATAGTCTTCTGAGGCGCCCGAGTGGGTCAGAATGGCGGTGGAATTATCGGCGCCGGCACGAGGTGCTCCTCGACGCCGCGAACGCCCGGGATGTTCTCGGCTGCGACGCGCAGCGCCTGCCTCTCCTCCAGAGGGCGGTCGTCGGAGACCCAGATGTGCACGACACCATCCCTGACGATGATGTCGGCCGCCCAGGTGTGAACCCACTCCTGGCCTTGCAACTCGGCCAAAAGGTTGTGACGGATCGTGCGGTCATCGGTGGCGTTGTCGCCGCTCAGCCGACTTCCCGCCGTAGCCAGCGCCCGCACGAGGTTGGCCCGGCTCACAATCCCGATCAGCTTGCCATCCTTGACGACCGGGACACGCTTGATCCGCTTGGTCTCGAGCAGATTTGCGATCTCGGCGAGTTCGGTGGCATCGCTGACATAGGTGACCTCGCTCGTCATGACGTCCCTGGCGGTACGACCGCGCGATTTTACATAATGCCGCGCGAGTTCCTCGTCCGACCCGACCGAGTCGAGCCACCATGAGCGCCGGCGGCCGGTTCGGCGATCGGGCCGCCGCTCCGTACCGGTCTCGACGCGGTGGAGCAAGTCGCCCTCACTGACGATTCCGACGAGCCGGTTCCCGGCATCGACCACCGGAACACCGCTGATCCCCCGCTCGGAAAGGATTTTCGCGACCTCCTGTACCGAGGTATCGGGGCTGACCGTGATTACGTTGGTCGTCATCACGTCCATGGCGCGCATTTGCGTGTCCTCCCTGAGTGCTCGCCCGTTGCCGGACAACTCTACCACGCCTGCCATAAACCCGGTTACTCCGGGAGCGGCGGCGAGGGCCTCATCCCACAACCGCGATGCCTTGAACCTCGACGAGCATCTCCGGACGGGCCAGTCCGGCAACCGTGATCAGCGCACTTGCTGGAAAGTTGTCGCCAAAAATCTCCTTGCGCAGCTCAGTAAAACGGTCGCCGTGGCGCGCATCGGTGATGAACACAGTCATCGTCACCATATCGCCGAGGCTGCCTCCAGCCTCCTCTAAAGTCTGGCTTAAACAAGAAAATACCTCGCGAACCTGACCGTCGAAATCGCCCGCCAGCGAGTTCCCGGACGCGCCCGTCACTCCGACCTGCCCGGCGAGCCACACGATCCTGCCGCCCTCGGTGATCACGGCCTGTGAGTAGGCCCGGGCCTGCGCCCGCTCCCGCTTTATGTAGCGCCGCCCGGATGGCTCAGCCATTTTCCACCTCCAAGATCAGCCGAGTAAAGCTTGATTGACGACAGCAGATGAGTCCAGGCTGTACGGAGCTTAAGAAAAGGATCTACCGTGGATGGGCTGAACACTCCGCGGGCGGGGCCGGTCTTCTGATCTTATTGGAACGGTTTGTGTTTTATCTGTCGCAAGGCAAATCATGATCCAAAGCATTAGTGCGGTGACGCTTTCCACGGTTGATATGCGGCGCGCCGTTCAGTTCTATCGCCTGCTCGGGCTTGAGCTGGCCTACGGAGGAGAAGAGGCAGCTTTCACCAGCTTTCGCGCAGGCCCGAATTTTCTCAACCTGATTTCCCAACCAGCCAAAAACCCCCAGTCGTGGTGGGGACGAGTGATTTTTTACGAACCGAAGGTCGACGAACTCCATGCGCGCCTCGTCGCCGCCGGGTGCCAACCGCTGACGGCGCCGCGCGACGCCGAATGGGGCGAACGATATTTCCACCTGACGGACCCCGACGGCCACGAGCTGAGCTTCGCCTGGCCGTCCACTGCCGGAGCGGACGGCTGATCTATCCAACATCCCCCGGCTGTCATCCTGCTGAAATAAAGCTGTGGTATTCGACAGAGAAAGTCTCAGAAGTTTGGAACTTCTATGCTCGAATACGTGCATTTTGTGCCTGGCCGATTACGACTCAGGATCACCGCTCTGAAGCAGCAGCGCAGTGCGGCTGAAGCCGCGGCCAAGGTAGCAGCGATCCCCAAGGTAACGAGCGCTGTGGCAAATCCGGGGACTGGCAGTCTCACGATAAACTTTGACCGGGAGCAGCTTTCGATCGGCGATCTGTGGGAGAAACTGCGGACGCTCGGTTATATCGCGGAAGACGAGCTGGAGCCCCGCAACATTCAGTGCACCGCCCCCGACGGTTCTGCGCCCAATCGATTTGGGCGCGCGGTGACCGGCGCGCTGATCGAAGCTGTCGTCCAGCATTCGGCGCAGGCGCTGGTCCGCGCCTTGCTCTAAGCGTCGACGCACGCGCCACTAAGATTGACCGGCGGGGGCCGGCTTTCGCAG
>JAFASL010000279.1 GCA_019244535.1 Alphaproteobacteria bacterium | reverse complement strand
CGGGCGAGGATGTAGCTTAGCACGGGCCGGCTCCGGTCGGCATCAATCTCTGAAAGGGGTCCGAGGTGAAACAGTCAAATCTGCCACCCCAACCGCGTGCAGCCATTCATACGCTTCCGGGAACGCTGGCATACACTCAGCTCAGGGACAGCCAACCAGCGAGGCTGATCAGATGGATCTCTACCAAATCCTGATGCAGGATCACTGCCGAACCGACCAAATATTTTCTGTTATCGAGAAGACAACGGCAGCAGAGGCGCAGAGCAGGGAACAGCTTTTCGCAGATCTACGAAAGGGGCTGGAGGCCCATAATGTAGTAGAAGAAAATATATTCTATCCCGAATTGGAAAGATTCTCGGCAACCAGAGAGCTTGTCGGGGATGCGTTTGACGCAGTTGATTGATCAGAACCCGATAGTGGCGCGCCTTTTGCGCGATGCTATGGTGCGCGATCTCACTTACGCGCATAGCCGCACGTTATTGCTGGGCCGCATGACAGCGCCTGAACGTGTTGCGGCCTTTCTACTCGAAATGTTCGAACGTCGTGAGCGAACAAAGTTCCTCGATGTGCCGATGTCGCGCATCGACATCGCCGATTACCTAGGACTGACTATCGAAACCGTGTGCCGCACTTTGTCGGCGTTTAGGCGCGATGGAATGATCGCGGTGCCGAACCCGCACCGCATCGGACTGCTCGATCGGGCTGCTCTCGAAGAGATCGGCGAAGCGCAATAAGATTTGGCGCCAGTTGATCCAGGTCAGTGCTCGACGCTGCGAAATCCGGCCTTTAGAGGCATTCTCATCGAGTCACCATGCCCTTGGCTGGCAAATTCTGGATGCCGAACGAAACTCAGGCGTCGATGATTTCGGGACGTGATGACGTTACGAGCCCGCGCGCTACCCGCCTGAGAATTCGCGAGCTGCTTGACGAGCCGGTTGCCGCCTACCGCCTGAAACAGGCTATTCTGACGACGCTGGCAGACATCCGATGATGCGGGCTCTGCCGGATCGGTTGCCGACCAATCTCTTCCGGTATGTGTTCGGGGTCAGCTGGCGGCATCAGATCGCGCTAGTAGCCCTCACGATCATTACTTTCCTGCTCGAAATCGTCCCATTGGAAATCCAACGCCGGGTCGTCAACAACCTAGTCAAAGAGCGGCCGTTTGAGCTCGTGATCGTATTGTGCGCGGCCTATGCTAGCGCAGTTTTAATTCAGGGCGCGACCAAGCTCGGCCTCAACGTCTATCGCGGCTGGGTCGGCGAGAATGCGACGCGGGATCTGCGCCGCCACGTGATCGGATATTCGAGGACCGCGCAGGCGGTCGCGTCCGGAGCCGAGGCGCGCGGTATCGGGGCAGCAATGATCGTTGCGGAAGTCGAGCCGATCGGAGGTTTTGTCGGGAGCAGCCTCTCCGAGCCGTTGCTGCAAGGCGGCATAATGCTTTCCGTGTTGGCTTACATCGTGCATCTCGACCGTTGGATGGCAGCAGCAGCACTCGCGCTCTTATTGCCACAGCTGGTGTTTGTTCCGCTGATGCAAGGGGCGATAAACCGTCGCGCCGGTGCCCGGGTTTGGGTGTTGCGGCAACTCGGGATCAGCACCGTCGAGAGCCGCATGGAGTCAACTGATCAAGATAGCTCTGACAGGAGGCGGATCGACCGCGTGCTACAGCTCAATATGGCGATATTCAAGCTGAAGTTTTCTATGAATTTCCTGATGAACTTCTGTAGTCATCTGCAGGTCGTGACGGCATTGCTGCTCGGAGGCTGGATGGTGCACACCGACCAGCTGGCAGTGGGCGGTGTGGTCGCATTTATCTCCGCAGTTGGGCGGCTGAACGATCCATGGGGCGATCTGGTCAACTATTTCAGGGATCTGAATTTAACCCGGGTCAAGTTCGGTCTTGTCGCCGAGAAGGTCAACGGTCCAATATCTATCACGGCCTTCGAAATTCAAGGTCAGCAAGACGCTGGCATTCTGGTTTGAAGAGCCGCCAAGCACGGCTGGCGGCCGATCACGGCCGCGGGATCACGATTCCCGATACGGAATCGATCCAAACGAGGCGATCGTGAACGGCTTTTACATCAGGGACATTCTCTGCAACGACACGTAAGGCGGCGCGTTCGCGTTCGTCGGGGATCGTACCCTTGAGCACGACAACCCCGTTGGTGACGGTGACATCGACCGTACCGCGGGCTCCCCAGGGCTGTCGATCGATCTCGGCGAGGATTCGATGGCGGATTTCCCCGTCAGTCACGGCGCCGGCGGGCTTCTCCGCGAGCAGGCCGACCAGGACGGCCATCACATCGGCTCGGCTCACAATGCCTACGAGACGTTCCCGGTCGACGACGGGAACCCGCTTTACGTGCTTCGTCTCCATCAGCGCCACAAGGTCGGTGACTGGCGTCTCCGGCCCCACGGAAAAGACGCGCTCTGTCATTACCTCGCCGACTTTCCGAGCATGCGTATGGACGTATTCTTGCGCCAGCCGGCCTGGGCCTATGAAAAGCGAGACCCATCGAGCGTGACGCTTATCGGTACCGGTCTCGGCACGGCGAAGGAGATCGCTTTCGGTGACAATGCCTAGAACAGCGCCGTCGCTGTCCGTCACGGGCAGGCCGCTGATACGGTATTGCAACATCAACTGGGCCGCGTATTCGATCGTCGCGTCCGGCCGCACGGTAACGACAAAAGACGTCATAAGATCAGCTGCTTTCATGGCCGAGCTCCTTGTCCGCAGGAAAATTGTCCGGCAATAGCACGCTGGCATTGATCCGGATCAATTCGGCATTCCCATAAGTGCAGGACCATGGCCAGGAACACCGAGGCCAGATTCGCTCTGGCGAATAGAGCGTGACTGCGCAATGAAAGCACGCGATGTAATGAACTCTGCGGTGGTGGCGGTCAGACCCGACACGCCAATCAACGATGTCGCAAGAACCCTGCGTGACCACGCAATCAGCTCGGTGCCGGTGGTCGACGACGCCGGGTCGCCCGTTGGCATGGTCAGCGAGGGCGACCTGATCGGCCGCGACGAGGCCGATCGCGAGGCGCGCCGCGACTGGTGGCTGAGCTTGCTTGCGGAGGGAGAGCCGCTGAACCCCGAATTCCTCGCCATCGTCCGCTCTGCCAAGCGACAAGCACGCGATGTCATGGTGGCACCCGTGGTCGCGGTCGGCGAGGAGGCCAGGATCGACGAGGTTGCGCGGCTGCTGACCGCCCACCGCATAAAGCGCGTCCCGGTGTTGCGTGACGGACGGATCGTCGGCATCGTCAGCCGCGCGGATCTCGTCCGAGCGCTGGCGGAGACCAAAATCCAGCCGACCGGCAGCGGCGCCGAGAAAGGCGCCGTCGGCGGAGTTGAGCAGCGCCTCGTCCATCGCGAGGATCGAGCGGACCTGGTCCGGCCGGCCGAGCCACCGCAGGGACCCGACGAAATCGCACCGATGGCGGGAGATTTTCGCCAGCTGATGGCAGATCACGAACGCCAAGAAGCACTGCATCGGGAAGAACATCGCCGAGCTGCCGCGGAGCAGCGTCGTCGGAAGGTCACGCAACTGATAGACCATCACATTTCGGACGAAAGCTGGCGCGGTCTGCTGCATCAGGCGCGCCGGGCGGCAGAGCGCGGCGAAAAGGAATTTTTATTGCTCCGTTTCCCAAGCCAGCCTGTGCGGCGATGCTGGCCGTGCGATTAATGTCCGTGCACCTGATTGGCCGGCGACATTGCGCGGCGAACCCGCCGAAATCTATGTGCGATGGCAACGGGACCTGAGGCCGCATGGCTTCCGGCTAGGCGCCCGGGTCCTCGAGTTTCCAGATGGAATGCCAGGCGACATTGGGCTCTTCCTGAGCTGGGGACAATAGAGGCCGACCAAGCGCGGGAGTCCAATCGATTGACCTGGATCACTGGGCAGCTGACAGCGCGCTAGTCATTAACACGGGAAGGCCGCAGTCGACAGGGCGCGAGTAGCTCGCGCTAGGTGACGTGAAGCGCACCCTACGTCGCGGCCTTACCGCCCGCCGGCATGATCCCCGTGCCCGAATGCCTGAGAGAAGCATGTGCAAACCCGGGCGGGATGGCGAGCGGCCGACGCTGCGGGGAGGCGCCGATAAACGTAGTGACCGATCAGTGGCCCGCGCTAAACATTTAGGAAAATAGGAGACGCCGGATGACTACGCGCCGGCTCAATTGAGTGAGCGTTACCTGATCAGCTGCGACGCGCATTTTCAGTACAGCGCCGAAAAATCCCGGGCTCGCGAGCTTCAGCATCGGTGAATTTGCGAGACGGGTCGATGCTGCAAATGTGCCCGAACCTCCGTTTCTCGGTCGCTCTGCACCCATCCGATCCGTCGATGGTCTCGATTCGAAAAATTTTCCAATTGGAGATGGATTGACCTGGATCAACGCGCGTCAAGACACGCACCCGATAAGCTCAAAACCAGGAAAGGCCACCAGCGGCAAGGTGCACATAGCTCGCGCTCAGCGTAGCGAAGCGAACCCGTCGTCGGAGCTTTGCCACCCTGCAGGGTTAATGCCGACAGAGCCGAAAACAGGGGACGAGCGTCACGCATGAATGGCACGAATATTAAATACACACCACGGCGTTTTCTTCGGTCCTCAGCCCGTTCCCTGAGGGAAGCATGCGAGGAGGTCGGTCGGGACGATCATGGCCGAGAATGTCCCGATTGCCAGGTGCGAAAGCTGTGTGAAGATGAGTCTCGCTGGATGATAAAGCGGGCTCGGAAATTCTTGCGTGATCTAGAAGACCCGGACGCCGTAGCTGTAAATATCGAGCTCAAGAATAGGCGCCGATAGCGGCGCGCCGCCTGCGGTAGCGAAAGTTTGTTCAAAGGGCGGCTGTTTGCCTCGTTACCGCTTGCAGCCCGGGGCGCGGTGGGCTGGTCGCTCGGCATGGTCCATTCGAGTACTGGCGCGGCAGGATGACCGCATATGGTCTCAGGTGACTCTAGGATTAGGCCGCGAGAAACATGGGCTTTTGACTTGAATCAGTGCTGTCACGGCCCGCAGAGGCCATATTCTAGCATGGACTGGCAGGTGCATTACCAGAGCGAGGGTCGAAGGTTTAGCGCTCCGGCGACGGGCCGAAGCACTGCGGTCGCCATAGCCTGCATTCTCCTCCGCGATGGCCACCATGTTGTAAAGCTCGAATCCACGACAGGGGAAACGATCGAGACGGACCACATAAAGCGGCTGTGCGAGCGCTGACACCGCCCTATCCGGGCTTTCGCTGGACGGAGATTTCTGCCACTCTAGAAATCCAAGCATTGAAGTGCGCGGAGTACGGCCGCCCACGGCCCTCTCCAGGGAGATAGCTCTTACAAGGATCGGCACCGTTTCGACAGCACCGGGCCCGGCGCGCAAGAGCGGCGGGGATCTCACCGACTCACTTTATCGCGCGATCGTCGATACCGCCGTCGATGGAATCGTTGTCATCGACCGGACGGGCGCGATCCGGTCGATCAACACCGCGACCGAGCGGTTGTTTGGCTATGCCGCCAGCGAGCTTATCGGGCGGAACGTTAAAATATTGATGCCCGAACCGTGTGCCAGCAAGCACGCCTCCTACCTCGCCAACTATCTGAGCACCGGCCAAAAAAGGATTATCGGGATCGGCCGCGAGGTCGTCGGCCGCCGCAAGAACGGCTCGGTGTTTCCGATGGACCTCTCGGTCGGCGAGGCGCGTGATGGTGGCGAGCCGATCTTTGTCGGGATCATCCGCGACATAACCGATCGCAAAGCCGCCGAATTGGCGCAGCGGGAAAGCGAACTGCGGTTGCGCTCGATCCTCGATACCGTCCCCGATGCGATCGTCGTCATCGATGCGCACGGAATCATTCAGTCTTTCAGCCCGGCAGCGGAGCGGCTGTTTGGCTACCCCAGTTCCGAAGTCATCGGCCATAAAGTCAATGTTCTCATGCCGGCACCGTACCGGGAGGCGCATGACAGCTACATCGAGCGCTATTTGCGAACCGGGGAGCGCCGCATCATCGGCATCGGCCGTGTCGTCACGGGCCGCCGTAAGAACGGCGAGACCTTCCCGATGGAGCTCCAAATTGGTGAATTCTCGTTTTCGGGTGCGCGTTATTTCACCGGTTTTGCTCGCGATCTGACCGAGCGGCAGGAAGCCGAGCGCCGCATCCAAGATCTCCAAGCCGAACTGCTGCACGCCTCAAGGCTCAGCGTCATGGGGCAGATGGCCTCGACAATGGCGCATGAGCTGAACCAGCCGCTGACCGCGGTGATGAACTATTTGGAGGCCGGCCGGCGATTGCTTTCGAGCAGAGCGGGCAACCTAGAGCGCCTCGGCGAGATGATGGAGAAGGCGATCGGCCAGGCACAGCGCGCCGGCGACGTCATTCGGGGGTTGCGCGGGTTTGTCGGCAAAGGGGGGAGTGAGCGTCGCATTCAAAACGTTAACCAATTGGTCGAGGAAGCGCTCGCGCTCGCTCTTGTCGGCGCGCGCCAGCGCGGCGTGCGTACGTCGCTCGAGCTTAATGACGCCCTGCCGCCGGTTTTCGTCGATCACGTGCAGATCCAGCAAGTCCTGCTCAACCTCGTCCGCAACGCAGTCGAAGCCATGGAGCAGGTCGAGCGGCGCGAGCTCACGGTCGCTACGCGGGCGATCCCCGAAAAGGGAATGGTGGAAATCAGCGTCGCCGATAGCGGCCCGGGCGTCGCCCCGGAATTGGCAAACCGACTGTTTCAGCCTTTCGTCACGACCAAGGCGACGGGGATGGGCTTGGGCCTATCGATCTGCCGCGAGATCGTCGAAGGGCATCACGGTAAGCTCAGTTCTGCTGCGGGGCCGGCCGGCGGCGCAGTGTTTTGCGTGACCCTGCCGATCGCGGGCCGCGAGGGGACGGCTGATGGCTCGTGAGCGGTGCGTCTACATCGTCGATGACGATGAAGCAGTACGCGATTCACTTTGTGTATTGCTGGAGTCCAGAGGCTATTCGGTGCAAAATTTCGCCTCGGCCCCAGAGTTTCTGGCTGCTGCGGCCGCGCTTCCTGCGGGCTCCCTGATCGTTGACATTCGGATGCCCGAGATGGACGGGCTCGAACTGCAGCAGCGCTTGATAGAGCGCAAGCTCGATTTCCCGCTGGTCGTGATCACCGGGCATGGCGATGTGCCGATGGCGGTGCGGGCGATGAAGGCGGGTGCTGTCGATTTCATCGAGAAGCCGTTCGCCTCGGAAGCTATTCTTGACAGCCTCGCGGCGGCATTTGCGCGCCTGACAATGCCCACCGGCCAGGACCAAGCCGCAGGCGAGGCCGCGAGCAAGCTGAACCTTCTCTCTCCGCGCGAGCGCGAAGTGCTCGAAGGGCTGTTGGCAGGGCTGCCCAACAAGTCAATCGCGTACGATCTGGGGATCAGCCCGCGCACAGTCGAGATCCACCGCGCGCGGGTTATGGACAAGATGGGCGCACGCAGCCTCTCCGAATTGATCCGGCTCGCGCTCGCGGCTGGCATGCAGCCGAGTTCTGACCGTTGACTATCGCCTGTGCTGGCTTATCCACGAGGCTGGGCGCCGTTTACCTCCAAAACGGTGTGTGCCTGTTGCCCAAAACCGACGACCACACGCGCCGGCTGAAGATGCTGGAGAACGACATCGCCGGGATGGGGGGCGAGGCGGTCATCCTTGCGACGATTGCACTCGACCGCGCACAGGAAGACAAGGTTGTCGCTCGCTTCAAAGCCGATCGCGACGACGCCTATCGCGAGTTCATCGACAAGTGCGACAACTTCGAAAGCGAAATCGTCAAGAAGACCGAGGCGCAGCACTTCACCTACAATGAGCTCGAAGAGAATGAGTTCGAGGTGAAGAAGCTGCAGGACTGGCTCGAAAAGATCAAAAAGCTCGACTTTTACGGTGCCGAGCTCGCGGCTACGGCCGGGGAGCGGCTCAAGGATTGCGAAAACCTGCTCGATGCTTATGCACAGCGGGTCTTCGATGCATACGATGAGACCCGTTGGCCCCCACTCCTTCCCTCCCCTTCGAGCGGGGAAGGCATGAGGAGATGGAAATGATGACCTGGTCCGTTGTCGGGCCTGCGGTAAGCACCGCCTTTCTGGCTTCACTGGTTGAGGTGGTGGAGGCCTTCACGATCGTGCTTGCGGTCGCAACATTGCGCGGCTGGCGGCCGGCAGCCATTGGGACGGCTGGCGCGCTCGCTTTGTTGGCGGCGCTCGTTCTGCTTCTGGGGCCACTGCTCGGCCAAATCCCGATCGCCTGGCTCCAGCTGGCGATCGGAGTCCTCTTGCTCCTCTTTGGCCTGGGCTGGCTCCGCAAGGCATCTTTGCGAGCGGCGGGCGTCATCCCGCTGCATGATGAAGAAGCAATCTTCGCGGCCGAGACCGCGAGGCTGGACGCAGGTCGACCCCTAAGGCGCAGAAGCCTGCAGTGGGCCGCCGGGATCACTGCGCTCAAGGCGGTAATACTCGAAGGTCTCGAAGTCGTCTTCATTGTCATAGCGGTCGGTGCCGGTCGCGGGCTGCTGCTGCCGGCGAGCCTCGGGGCGCTTGCCGCCTGTACGCTCGTGCTCGCTATTGGAGTCCTCCTTCATCGGCCGTTGTCTCGCGTGCCGGAGAATTCCCTCAAGTTCGGCGTCGGCGTCATGTTGTCCGCTTTTGGCGTGTTTTGGACTGGTGAGGGTCTGGGCATAGCCTGGCCGGGGCAGGATTTGGCGCTGCTCTGGTTCGCCGCTCTGTTTCTTGCTACCGGTCTTGCCGGTGCTTCCCTCGCGCGCAAGCGCAGCATTGAGTTCGCATAATGGCGATGCTCAAGGAACTCGCGGGCGAACTGATCGGGATGTTCGTCGGCGAGGTGCGGCTGACGGTCTCGGTTCTTGCGACCGTCGCGGCGGTGGGTCTGTTGGTCCGCGTCTCCGGTCTCGACCCGCTTCTCGGCGGCGTCGCGCTGCTGCTAAGCTGCTTGGCTCTGCTAGTCGACAGCGTCCTCCGCGGCGCTCGCCCGCGCGGTTCGAAATGATCACGGACGCGGACAGCGCGAAATCTGGGCGCGTTATGCGCGCGATGCTACAGATGAAGAAATTGGATCTGTCCTTATTGCGGCAGACATATGGGAGGGCGTAATGGCGAAATTCGATGCAAACACCTTGGGTGAATTGCGCGCTGTACGGGAAATCGTGATCCGCACCGAAAAGCACCCCGCAACCGCAGTGACCATTTGGGTGGCGGTGGCGGATGAAGACGTCTTCCTGCGTTCAGTGGGCGGCAGCAAGGGGCGCTGGTACCGGGACCTCGCGGCGGGCCGGTGCGCCACATTGGAGTTCGCCGGGCGCCGGCTGGAAGTTGAGGCGTTCCCGGTGAGCGACCCCGATGCGATCGCGCGGGCAAGCCGCGAATATCTGCGCAAGTACCAGCCAAGCCCCTACGCGCAGGCGATAGTCCGTGACGAGGTGCTGCCAACGACATTGCGGCTAGAGCCGCGCTGACTGGCGCCGCGCCTGCGAGCATATTGGTAGTGACTCAGTTTGACGAGGCACTACCAGCATATTCCCTGGTTTGAGGTGGTGCAGAACTGGTCCACATTATCCTGTTTCGGGATCAGGGAGCGATGCGCAATGCGGGTTGCAGTGACAACGCCAAAGGGCAGTTGGTGGTATCAATCCGCCGCGCCGAGGCGGGCGAAGAGGCGATTCTGACCAGGCACGGCCTGGCGGTAGCACGGTCCGTGCCGTTCAGGCGCTCGTCGCTCCCGAGGCGCGCAGGAACCTCTTGCAACGCTCTGCGTGCTCTGCGTTGAGATACTCATTGCTTGACGGCCGATCCCGCGGCTGCAACAGCTTCGGCGCTGCCAGAGGATAAGCTTGTAAAATCCGGCGGCGATGCCCATGTCAATGTTGTCGGCTTCTTCATGGTTCGGCCTGCCTTCCGAAGCGCGATCGAGCGCCGGACCGCTCTCCGTTCGATGTGGTGGTGTGACCCTCCGCTCCCTCAAGAGCGGCGGCGAAATTTCGATTTGGAAGGACGAAAATGGCGACTGGAACCGTAAAGTGGTTCAATGCCCAAAAAGGCTATGGCTTCATCCAACCGGAGGACGGGTCGAAAGACGTGTTCGTTCACATCTCGGCGGTCGAACGCTCCGGCATCGGGAACCTGCATGAAGGCCAGCGGCTGAACTTCGAGGTGGAGCGGGGTAACCAGGGGAAGACCTCCGCGGTCAATCTCCGGCAGGCCTAGGCGAAGAGAGGGGGACACCGAACCCAAGGCGCCGAGAACGCCAAATTATACGCCTGTTGGAGTAGATGCGGTCATGCAGGTCTTCGTGCGCGACAATGACGTCAACGGGGCCCTGCGCGTGCTGAAGAAAAAGATGCAACGCGAGGGCACCTTCCGCGAGATGAAACGGCGCAGAGCCTACGAAAAGCCGTCGGAGCGCCGAGTACGCGAGAAGGCCGAGGCGATCCGGCGCCACCGCAAGATGCTGCGCAAGCGGCTCGAACGGGAGGGCTATTGAGGGGTCGGGATGCCCGGCCCGATCGACTATCCGGGGGCTTCGTCGCCCGTCGCATGAGAGCGAACCATGTCGGCACCCAAATTTTCGGTCGGACAGACCGTCCGCTTCTCACCCGATCGCAACCAAGAAGTTGCGGCTCGGGGAAGCTTCAAGATCGTCCGCCTGCTGCCCGAAGAGGCCAGCGTTTTCCAATACCGCGTGAAGAGCCAGCTGGACGGCCACGAACGCGTCGTGCGCGAGGACCAGCTGGCCCGATTGTGAGGAGGAAAGCGCGATGCCGACGACATCCCTGAAGGTCACGCGTGCGCCGGCCGGCGCCGTCGCCGAGGGTGCCCCGGCGCTCGGCAAGCCGCTGTTCCGCGGCACTGGCGATACCGATTACCTGTGCGGCAATTGCGGCTCCGTCATTGCCGCAAGCATGGGACCGACGCAACGTGTCATTGTCGACGCGGCGACTTGCTCCGCATGCGGAGCAGAAAACGAGTTCCCCCCTCACTTGCGAGCGTAAGCCCCAGCCGCGTTGATCGAAATGCAAAGAACGCACCCTCACGCAGAGGCGAGTTATCGCGTCATCCCGCTTGATAACGGGTCGTTCGGTGTCGAGGTCAGTATCCCCGACAGTTATCCGACTACGGTCAGCATGTTTAAAGCCAAAGCCGACGCCGAGGCTTGGATCGCCGAGCACCAGCGTCGGGTGCAGTCCCAAACCCAGTCGGGACGCTGGTTGCGCGGCGCGAACAGCCGCGGTCGATAGCGCCTGACCGGAAAAACGCGTCTGTCAAATTACGCTAGAGCCCGATCAACGGGGCGAGCTTGCCACGGACCTCGTCGGGAGTTGCGGCGGAAACCGCGGCTCCGGCATAGCCGATCGGGCGAGCCAGTATCTCGATGCTGGTCTGGATTTCTCCCGACCGGGAAGCCCGGCGGCAACAGGACTGGTGCCGAGCAGGCGAATTTAAGATCTCTCTCCTTAGAGGATATATTTAGGATATCCGACGGCTATTGCACTGGGCGCCGCGCGGGTCAAACCGGCGGCGAGCTGCTCGGCGGCGCAATAAACGATGAAGCAGCAGCCAACCGGTCAAGCACGCCACGAACAGCACAAAGACCGGGCACAGGACAGCCCCGCCGGCAACCATGAGCCACTGTGTGCCAATTGAAACTTTGCCCAAGGCCCGGTCGCTGCCGTTCCGGCGCTAGATTTGGATCAAGCTATCATCGCAGTTGTGCAACGCTGCGGGGGAAAGGGAAGGACACCTGCCTCGGGGTGCTCAGGATCATCTCGGGCCGCCCGCGGAAAAAGCTGATATACCCGGTGACGCACACCCGCTGTCCTTTCAGCAACGTTTCCGGTGCGCCGAACTTCGCCCGGTCATGTCCGTAGATTACCGCGGTGAGCGCGCCCTTTGGATCAGGCTGATCCGGGTTGACCACTGCCAAGAATGTCGGATTGGCCCGCGTACCGGCCATGTAATCGGCAGATGCGACGACGCCGCAGACAGTAGCGGTGCGGCCGATGCCGGCCATTGCAGAAGAAGGGTCTATGGACACTGCGCCGGCCGAGAACGCCCACACGCCGAACACCGCCGAGGTGACCACCAATTTTGCCGAAACCATTGTATTCTCCAATTCGGGGGGACGCGCAAAACATGCGGGCGGAGGCTTACGGTACAGTTAAATAAAGTCTGCCTACGACCGGAAATGATATATCGGTAACATCATGCCTGTTCAGGTTGTATAAATCGTTCTCTGCGCAGACTGCCTCCTCCTCTTCCCCCGGAGGCTCAGGTGCGTGCTATCCCCCCATTACTCGCGGTGTTCACCGCCCTCGCTGTCGTATCGGCACAAGCGGCGACAAATCCACGTCAAGAAATCTGGCATCCGCTCGGCCCCGCCCTGTCCTTTGCGCTGGGTGACCACGGATGCGGCGACGGCTGGCACCAAGCTCTCTGGCGCGACTGGCGCGGCGACTGGTGGTGGGGCCCCTGCGTGCAATACCGATGACCTGGCTCCGCTCGGCAGATCCCTTACTGGTGTCGGCGATCGAAGCTGTACGGATCTGCCTTCTTGTCTTTGGCTGCGCCGCGGCGGGCTGGATGGTGGGGTTTGGAATGGGCTACCGCAGAGGCGTCAATGATGCCATTGCACATGACATTGCCTGCGGCAGCCATCGGGTCAGTCCAGGCCTGATCGACCGGCTCGACGCGCCGTCACTATCGGACTGACATCCTGCGCTATTGGTGCAGGAGTCCGACAATGGCCCCGCTCATGCAGGTGGCGATCGTGCCGGAGATGATCGAGCGCAAGCCGAGCTTGGTGATCTCACGGCGGCGCTCCGGTACTATCGCGCCCATCCCGCCGACCAGAATGCCGAGCGAGCCGAAATTCGCGAAGCCGCACAGTGCGTAAGTGACGATCAGCCGCGATCGCGGGCTGAGCGCCTCCGGAGGCAATTTTGCAAGATCGAGATATGCAGCGAACTCGTTGAGCACGGTCTTGGTACCCATCACCGCCGCCGCCTCGGCGCTTTCTGCCCAAGGCACGCCAATCAGCCACATTACCGGCCGGAACACGAGTGCGAATAGCCCTTGTAATGTGATGCCGCCCGGCAACTGGCCGAGCGCCATGTTGACCAACGCCACCAAGGTGACGGCGACAATCAGCACGGTCACGATTCCGACCAGCGGCGCCACCCCGTCTCTGGTGCCTTTGACCAATGCGTCAAACGCGCCGCTGGGCTCCTCGCCGACCGCGATCTCGGCCCTGTCCTCACTGGGCCGGAATGGCACCATCAGAGCCGCTAGCGCCAACGCCGCCGGCGTGCTGATGACGGAGCAGATCAGGATATGGCCGAGCGCGTCCGGAATGACTGGGCCGAGTATTGTGGCATAGACGACCATCACCGTCCCGGCGACACCCGCCATCCCGCAGCTCATGACGGCAAATAATTCGCCGCGCTGCATACGCGTGAGATACGGCCGAATAAGCAGAGGCGCCTCGATCATGCCGACATAAATGTGGACCGCCGCACCGAGCGCGAGCGCGCCGGAAACACCCATGCTCCGGCGCAACACCCACGCAAAGGCGCGGGTCACGGCCTGTAATATCCGCCAATAATACAGCAATGCCGAGAGCGCACTGATCGTCAGTACCAGCGGCAGCACCTTGAAAGCGAGGATAAAGCTTGCTCCCGTCGCCGTCTCGACAAAAGGCAACGTGCCGCCGCCGAGATAGCCGAAGACAAACGCCGTCCCCCGGTCGGTTGCCTCCTGCAACGCCAGCGCCGCGCGGTTCAGCAGAAGCAACAGGTGCGAGGCTGGTGGAAATCGCAGCAGCAATATCGCCAGCGTGACCTGCAGCCCGAGGCCAACAATAACCGTGCGCCAAGGAATGCGACACTGACGGTCGCCATGCCGCCATTCTCCCAGTGACCATGCCAGCGCAGGCAACAGGAATATTGCGAGGACGGCGCGCATAGCACGCAGCTTCTATTTATCGAGCCAAGCGTCTTCGAGGCGCCAGCCGTTGTAATTGCCGTTCACCATCATTGTATGCCCGTGGAACTGCGGCTGCCAGCACGCTCCCGAGACCGGGTAGAAGATGATCGGGCGGGCGCCGTCTTCGGCCAATTTCCGCTCGATTTCCCATACGATCTGCTTGCGCTCGGCGGGATCGGTCTCCATCGACTGCCTGTCGATCAGCTGGTCCGTTTCCGGACTGCAGTATCCGGTGTAGTTGCGCTCAGAGCCGCACGCGTAGTTTTCGTAGAACTGCTGGTCGGGGTCGTCGAGCCCGTTTTCGCCTACCGTCACTCCGATCATGTAATCCTTGCGCATGACCTTGGGATACCATTGCGGAGTGTCGATCGCGTCGAGGATGCCGTCGATATAAATCTCCTTCAACTGGTCGATCAGCAGCACCGACGGATCGCGATAGGCCTGGACATTACGGGTCGTTACCGTCACGGAAAGCCGTTTGTCCGGACCGTAGCCGAGTTTCTGCATGATTGCGCGGGCCTCGGCGCGGTTTTTTGGGGCATCGGGACCGTAAGTCGGCAATGTCGCCAGCACCTCCGGCGGCATGCCCCACGCGCCGGCGGGCGGCGGCATCATCGCGCCGCCGATCGAGCCCTGCCCGTCGCTGAGGATGTCGATGAACGCCTGACGATCCAGGGTCAAGGCAATCGCGCGGCGCAGATCGGGATTGTCGAACGGCGGCGCCGCGCGATTTATGAGCAGCATGCGCGGGATGTTCCACGGCACCACCTCGCAGATCGCTTGCGGTGCCTGGTTCTGGATCTGTTTCATCAGCGGGATCGACAGAATGCCGACCGCATAGCGGTCGAAATTTCCCGCCGCAAAAGCCATGATTGCGGTCGACGGGTTCTTGATGATTGTATACTCGATGCCGCCGAGAAAAGGCCGCTCTGGTTTCCAATAATCCGAGTTCTTCGCGACCCTGATCATTTCGTTCGGCTTGAACTCGACAAATTTGAACGGCCCGGTGCCGATCGGGTGCGTGCGCATGTCGCGCGGCGACACGTGGCAGGGATAGACGGGCGACCAGCCCGAGGCGAGCAACGCGATAAACGCCGGCTGCGGCCGCTTCAAATGAAAGTTGACCTGGTAGTCGCTGTCGACCGTCACCTCGTCGAGGTTGCGGTACCAGGATCTGCGCGGGTTGACCCTGAGCTTCTCGTTCGCCTTACCGGTCAGCAGGTCCCAGGTACATTGGACGTCGCGGGCCGTGAACGGCTTGCCGTCATGCCATTTTACACCCTGGCGCAATGTGAAGGTCAGCTTTGTCCCCTCCTCGTTCGACGACCAGGCGGAAGCTAGATCTGGCACGATCGAGGACAGGCTGTTCTGCTTTACGTGCTGGTCGAACATGACAAGGTTATTGAACACGCCCATCATCGGCGCGAGCGTCGCTATCGTCGATTCCTCATGGATCGACATGCTGGCTGGGCTGTCGAGATGCGGGATTCTGAGAATACCGCCGAAGTTTTGCGCCTGCGCGCCCTGCAATCCCGCCGTAGCCGCCAATAATGCGATTGCTGCAAGGCTGCGCAGAAATCGGCGCATGTTCTTCTCCCTACGCGTCGGCCGGGCCTTTCCGATTGGCCCCGCTCAAGGAATGAAAGGGGAGTCTATGACACTGGGCTTAGCGATGCCATCAGCGAGGCGCCGGCGGCTGCGGGTGCAATTCGAAGCCGGCCGGGCGCCCGGCGCGGCGCGCCGCCTGGGCCGGCGGCAGTGAGGTGTCCCAGAGGTTGGCGTCGAAGCGCCAGCCATTGACGCCGTCCGCCTCGCGCGAGACGACATAGAGGAGCGGCGGGACCATTTCTTCCGGCTGTACGAGGCGCAGGGCGCGGCCCTCGCGGCTCATCTGGCGCATCTCATCGGCCATGCCCGGGGTATTGGCGCCGGCACCGGGGTTGACAATGTTGACCGTCAAGCCGGTGCCGGCGACCTCCTTCGCCCATACCTCGGTTGCCATTTCAAGCGCCGCCTTCGAGGCGCCGTAAGGCGAGGTGTGCGGACGGTTCATCGTGTCGAGCTTGGTTGTCACGTTGACAATGCGGCCCCAGCCCTGCTCGACCATCTGAGGCGCCAGCCGGCGCGCCATCTGGTCCGCGGCGATATAATTGGTTTCGATGACGGCGCGTACGATGGCGTCCGGCACCTGCCAGAATTTCTGCGGCTCGGCGCGGCGGAAGCGGGCTGGGTCGATCGTCGTGAAGGTCAGCCCGGCATTGTTGACGAGGATGTGCACAGCGCCAAATCGCGCCACCGCCGTCGCGACAACGCGGTCGCAATCCGCGGGCCGCCGCAGATCCGCGACGAGCGCCAGCACTTGCTTTGCCGTTCCGCTGCCGGCTGCCGCTTCATCGATCGCCGCGACATCGGCGTCGATGTGGCCGACCGCGACTACCTTGTACCCCGCGCGCGCGAGGCCGAACGCCATCGCGCGGCCCAGCCCGCGCAAGCCGCCCGTAACAATCGCGATTCGCTGTTCCATCAGATGCCTCCGGCCAGACTAGCCCCTTTTCGCACAGCAGTTTTTCTTGCACCAAAGATGCGGCTAAAG
>JAFASL010000185.1 GCA_019244535.1 Alphaproteobacteria bacterium | reverse complement strand
TCCTCAGCGGCGGCTTTCCACCCGGGACGGCGGGCAATCCGATGCCCTATGGCATGCCGCCCTTCGCGCAGACACTATCCGACGACGAGGTCGCCGCCGTCGTGACCTACATCCGCGCGGCCTGGGGCAACCGGGGGTCGCCGGTCTCGTCACGCCAGGCGAATGAGCTGCGCGCCGCACCCTTGGATTGATGCAGCGATGATCAACTCCGAATCTGCCAACCGCGATGGTGATCCCAACCCGCAACAGGACGCGGACGTGGACGCGATTTTGCGATCGGGTGCAAGGGGCGCGGTCGTGCTCGCCGGCCTCGCGACCGCCATTGTCATCGCAATTTGGTTCGCGTTCTATCTGCTCGTCTTTGTGCCGCGCGCGATCGCGCCATGACTCATCTCTCGACTTCCGACGAGGGTGCCGATCACGGCGAGCAGACCGAACGTCGCTGGGCCGCGGTCGCGGTCGCGATCCTGGTGCTGCTGGTCGTAATGGCGACCTTTGCCGCGCTCTATCATGGAGCGATGCCGCAGAGCCGCGTCGAGACCGCCGACCCGCGGACCTTGCATCTGGGCGGCGAATTTATCGAAAGCAACCTCGGCAGCGCGCTCGAGCCAGACGGCACAGTCACCGTTCGATTCATTGGCCAGCAATATTCCTTCACGCCATCCTGCATCTTGGTGCCGACCGATACGCCCGTTACGTTCCGCGTAACCAGCGCCGATGTCGTGCACGGCTTTCTGATCGACGGGACAAACATCAACCTGATGCTGGTGCCCGGCTATATATCGAGCCTCGGGGCACGCTTCGAGACACCGGGCGAACGCCTGATGCCCTGCCACGAATTCTGCAGCGTGGGCCATGAGGGCATGTGGGGCAGGATCAAAATCATCGATAAGGCCGCTTTCTCGCGTATGGCGGCCGAGCGGCGGAGGCTGAGCTGTGTGGAATAGCCGGCGGCTGGTCCTGGCCCATCTGTGGTTCGCCTTCGCCAGTTTTGGCGCCGCGCTGCCGCTCGGCGAATGGCAAATGTTCATTCGCAGCCCGCTGCACCCCTGGATCAGCGATCCGGAATGGTACTACCGGTCGGTCACGGCCCACGGCACCACGATGGCCTACGTCTTCCCGACGCTCGTCGCGATGGGGTTCGGCTATTTCGTAACCGAACAGGCACTCAGGCGACCGATGGTCGGCCTCCGTTGGGCTTGGCTTGGATTTGCCCTCGTCGTTGTCGGCACGATTGCGGCGATCGTCCCCGTCGCCCTCGGGCGCGCCTCGGTGCTCTACACCTTCTACCCACCCCTGATCGGCCATCCCTCCTACTACATCGGTATCGTCCTCGTGGTGGTCGGCTCGTGGGTCTGGGTCGCGCTGATGTCGATCAACATGTATCGCTGGAAGCGAGACAATCCGGGCGCGCCAGTTCCCTTCCCGATGTTTGCCACGGTCGCCGGCTCCTACCTCTGGGCCTGGACCGCAGTCGGCGCGGCGCTCGAATTGCTGTTTCAGATCATCCCGGTGGCGCTCGGCCTTCGTGACACCATCGACGCCGGTCTGGCGCGCGTCTTTTTCTCCTGGACGTTGCACGCCATCGTCTATTTCTGGCTGATGCCGGCCTACATCGCCTACTACACGATCGTGCCGAGGGCGATTGGCGGCCGGCTGTTCAGCGATACGATGGGCCGGATCGCCTTCATCCTGTTCCTTGTTGTTGCGATGCCGATCGGTATCCATCACGCGTTCGAGGATCCACAGATCGGCTCAGGTTTCAAATACTTGCATTCGGTGGTTACGGCAGTCGTTGCGCTCCCGACCGTGCTGACCGTGTTCACGATCTGCGCATCCGTCGAGATCGCCGGGCGGTTACGGGGCGGCAAAGGTGTGCTCGGGTGGCTCGCGGCGCTGCCGTGGCGCAACCCCGTCATGCTCGGGGCTGCCCTGTCCTTTGTCATGCTCGGCTTCGGGGGCGCCGGCGGGCTGATCAATATGAGCTATCAGCTCAATGCCACGGTCCATAATACCCAATGGATCACCGGCCATTTCCACCTGATCTTCGCCGGCGCGATCGTGATCATGTATTTCGTGATCGCCTACGACATCTGGCCGCATTTGACCGGACGCACATTGGACAGCTTCGGCCTGATGCGCGCGCAGCTCTGGACGTGGTTTATCGGCATGATCGTGCTGACCTTCCCGTGGCACTGGGTCGGCATTCTCGGCATGCCGCGTCGGATGGCGTTCTATGATTACACGGACCCGGCGATCGCTCCGCAGGCATTATCGGTGACGATGTCCGTCATCGGTGGCGCGATCCTCGTGATCTCGGGCGTGCTGTTTTTTATCGTGCTGGTGCGCGGGCAGACGACGTTGCGAACCGAGCCGGCGGTCTACCGCTTCAGCGTTGCTGTGCGCCCGCCGCGCACATTGCCAGCTGCGCTCAACGGCTTCGGACTATGGCTCGGCCTGATGGTAGCCCTGACGATCGTGAATTACGGCTTTCCGATCGCGCATTCTCTGGCAACGCCTGGTACGGCGGTACCGGCCGTCAAGGTCGGAGAGCGGTGGTGACTCGCGAAAGAATCGTCTCTCTTCGCAATCCGTGGTTCACCCGAAGCGTCGGGATCACGGCGGCGATCGCGATCGTCGCAGCTGTCGTGGGCTTCGTGTGGCTACCGCTTCAGCACCCAGGCGAGCGCTTCAAAAGTGTCTGGGACGCGATCTGTAGTGCCGCCGGACTCGTTCGGAACGCGGCTCCCGGCACGCAAATCGTCCGCGCCGATTACCCGACGACGCGCGTCGAGATCGACCCGCAGATGCTGAGTGGCGCGAGCGCGGAATCAATCGGGCGAGGCGCAACATTGGCTCTGCGCTGCACGATGTGCCATGGCGCCCGCGGCCTGAGCCAAGCCGATACCCCCAATCTCGCCGGGCAATATCCGGTGGCGATCTACAAAGAGCTCCTCGACTTCAAAACAGGCGCGCGAGTTAGCGCTATTATGGCGCCGCTTGTAGCCGACCTCAGTGACGCAGATATGCGCGATCTGGCCGCCTATTACGCCTATCTGCCGCGCGTGACGAGCTCGGGCGCTGCCGCCGGTGAAGCGCCGCCTATCGTCACGAGCGGCGCGCCATTGCGCAGCATCGCGCCTTGTGGGGCGTGCCACGGCGAAGTCGACAGCAAGGCCAGTGCGGCATGGCTCGAGGGACAGCCTGCGGTCTATCTTCGCACCCAACTCGAGGCTTTCGCATCCGGCGCGCGGCGCAACGACATCGGCGAACAGATGCGCAATGTCGCGCGTGGAATGACAGCGGCTGAAATCGATGCCGCGAGCGAGTTTTACGCGCGCGCTCAATAAGTGGCCTCAGATTTCCCGCGCGACTAGAGCGCCGGAGATCGCCGGCCGCCGCGACGCGGCGGCGTGCTGTTCAGGCGTGTTCAAAACCAGCCGCGCCATTTGAACCATACCAAAGGAAGCACAGCGCTGAGGGCAATCAAGGTAAGCCCATAAGGGTAGCCCCACACCCATTCGAGTTCCGGCATGTTCCTGAAG
>JAFASL010000152.1 GCA_019244535.1 Alphaproteobacteria bacterium | reverse complement strand
CGGGCGAGGCATTCAGGACAAACCAGTCGCACCGGTTCGCCGATACGACAAGGGAAGCCTGCGTTCGTGAAACCGCAGCAGGATCATGCGCACGTGCCCGGCGGCACGCCGGCGCGTTGGAATTCCACTGCGGAAAACCCCCGCCGGCGGCAGACCCGAGGACAACCGCGTGAAGCATCGGTCGTCTCGCCGGAGGCCGCCGGCGTCAGAGAACGAGGACCCTACTTGACCTCGGCGCAGGCGTAGGCGTTGATCTCGAGCCCGACTGCAATTTCGATGATGACCGGCGTCTTCCACTTCATGGCCAATTCCTTAGGTCTGATTCTTGCCGGCGGAAAGTTAAGAGTGCCGTGGAACGCTGTCAACCGAGAGGATCGCAGGCAGGTCCGCTGGGGGCATGCGGCTCTGTTGGCCGTCGGCGTGTCGGTCGTCTGCTCCTCCATCGGCAATAGCGCCGATCCCCGGTTCACCGTGCTCGTCTTCTCCAAAACCGCCGGATTTCGTCATGATTCGATCCCGCAGGGCGTCGCCGCGATCGAGGCGCTTGGCGCCGAGCACGGGTTTGCGGTGGACGAAACCGAGGACGCGGCGCGGTTCAGCGACGCGGCGCTGGCTCGCTACAGGGTCATCGTGTTTCTCAACACGACCGGCGATGTCCTCGATGCCGGCCAGAAGGCCGCCTTCGAGGGATACATGCGCTCCGGCGGCGGCTTTGTCGGCATTCACTCGGCGGCCGATACGGAATATGGCTGGCCGTGGTACGGCGGGCTTATCGGCGCCTGGTTTAAGAGTCATCCGCAGATCCAGCGCGCGACGGTCCATGTCGCGGATCCCCGCCATCCATCGATGAAAGACCTCCCCGCCGCATGGGAGCGCACCGACGAATGGTACAATTTCCGCACTAACCCGCGCGGCGCAGTGCGGGTCCTGGCGACCCTCGACGAGGCGACCTATTCCGGCGGCACCATGGGAGCCGATCATCCAATCGCGTGGTGTCAGGAGGTGAAAGGCGGCCGCAGTTGGTACACGGGAATGGGCCACACGAAGGAATCCTATGCCGAGCCGCTGTTCCGTCTGCACCTGCTGGGCGGCATGGAGAGCGCGGCCGGCATCGCAGGCTCATGCAAGAATTATGAGTGACGACCCTTTAGTCTGGCTTAATGGCTTCGGTGGGGAAAGCCGACTAGGGAAGGTCTGAACAAGGAGCTGCGAGTGGACATCCGGCATTGAAATTGCTGCAACCAGTGACAGTGTGGGAGCAGTGGTGTCGTGATTGGTGCGACGTTTGTGGCGTCTGCAACCAGTAGTGGCCGAGCGAGGCAGACTACGCCACGCCGCAGCGCAAGAGATGGCGGCGCGCGATGAACAGATTGGCAAGCGCACAGGCCACGAGCAGGTGATGCGCGTTCTTTTTGAGCCCGCGATAGCGCACTTTGGCAAAGCCGAACACCCGCTTGATAACCCCGATGGGATGTTCGACCTTGGCCCGTACTTTAGACTTGGTGCGGTTTTTGGCCCGCTCGACCTCATCGACAACACCACGGTGACGGTAACGGCGGTTGGTGAAATCAAGTGCCCTGGGCGCATGCTCCCGGATCACCACCCGCTGGCCGCGATACGCCTGGTCACCCCAGACGCGGGTTTCGTTGCCGTGCAACAGATCGGGCAGCACCGTGCTGTCGGCAACATTGGCCGGCGTGGCCCGGACTGCGTGGATCAGCTTGCTGCGGCTGTCGACCCCGAAATGCGCCTTTCATCCAGCAGCGTAGAGAGCCGTGTGGGGCGGAGATGGATGTCGATCCAATTGGCCCCGACGTCGATGCGTTCGATCAGAGCGGCAAGGAAGGCACACTGGCGCGTAGCGGGCAGCTCGGGCCAGCTTTTCACGATTTCCTCGGCTCGTGTAATCAGCCCGCGCTGTGCTGTCGGGCGCCGCGCCGCCTTTGCACTGCAGCGACTATCACCGCGCCGGGGCCCGGCGGTCCACGCCGAGGCCTGCAAGCACGAGCTCGAGGGCATCGTTTCAAAACGCGCCGATGCCGCCTACGCGCCCCGCAACCGCGGCATCTGGCTCAAGGTCAAATGCCTCTTCCGCGAGAAATTTGTCGTCGTCGGCTGGACCGACCCGGAAGGACGGCGGCCTTATCTCGGCACCTTGCTGCTGCGGCTATTACGATCCGAACGGAAGGCTGATCTATGCCGGCCGCGCCGGCATCGGCATCGCCGAGCTCGAGCGGTTATGGCAGCGGCTGCAGCCGCTCACGACCGACAGGATGCCGCTCGATGGCCGCCGCCGCGCGGTAGCCGCTTCGGATCGCCGCTGCGCCTCAGCCGCGTGCATTGGGTAAGGCCCGCGCTGGTCGCCGAGGTGAAATTCCTCACCTGGACGGAAGAGAATCTGTTGCGGCAGGTCGTCTATGAAGGGCTGCGCGAGGACAGCCGGCAATCGAGGTGCGTCGTTCACCGCCGTATCCGAAGTCATGATCACAGCATGACCGGCCGCGCTTACGCTAGAATTCGGGGGGCGGCTAAACGCAGCCCAGCGCAGCCGGCCCGGCCGAACGCTGCTCTGTCAGTCACGAACCGAGGTTGAGGCGCCGATGACCCAATTCGAGGACCCGCTTGCCCCGGGCCGAGCGCCATGTCAGGGAGGCCGAGGAACGCATCGCCCGCCAGCACGAAATAATTGCGGAGCTGGACCGGGACGGCCATCAGCGTATGGCCGCCAAGGCACGGCAACTGCTGGCCGCGTTCCAGCAAACGCTGGACCTGGCGCACCACCACGTGCGCCGGGAGCGCAGGGAAAAAGGATTGGAATCCTGACCGGACCCCGGCGCCTAGGATCCGCGGCGCGCGCTATCTTTTCTGGCAACCTTTGCCGCCCGTCCGTGTTTGCTCCGAACACTTTGCGAGGCCCCGCTCAATGGGTGACAACTCCCGCGCCGTTCTGGACGCCGCCGATATGTGGCTGGTTGCGGTGGACACCCTCGAACTGCTCGGGGAAACGCCGTCGGTGCTGGAAGAGCTTGAAGAAATGGCAGCCAAGCTCACCGCCGCGGTCCGCGCCTGGCGGCTCGCCGGCGGCCGCGCAAACGCCTACGTTTGACCCCGGCCGGCCTGGCCTCACCGCACCAATAAAATCGTCAGCTTTTCACCGGCCGCTTTCGCCGAAACAAGGTCGATAGACCGGTGCCCGGCAAAATGAGGGTTAACGAGATCCGTGGGGCAGGAACTCTAAAATCACCTGCTGCGTTCGCCGCGGGATCTGCTTGGGTTGAATTCATGGACGGCGGCGATTGCTATCGGGAGGAGGAATTTGCCAGGTTGGCGGCGCTCCGGAAGAAAGCCGACCGTGTCTGCGCCGCAATGCGGGCGACTATCGCCGAGTGGCGCCGGATAAGGGAAATGTCGGAGGCCGTCCGGTCGGCCGCCCAGGCCCTCAAAGCCGAGGCCGGGGATGTCAGGGAACAGACGAGACTAGCGGTTGCCAACGGCCGGCGGCGACGAGCGCCGATCGCCCACAGGCTGGCCGGCCAGGGCAATTTGGGCGCGGCTATCGGCGATGGCCTGGCGGCTCAGAACGATAACCTTGGTGGTCAAGACAATTCTTTCGCGCGAGGCGGCGCAACGCTCGTCTGACGATGCCATCTGATCGGCTCTCC
>JAFASL010000064.1 GCA_019244535.1 Alphaproteobacteria bacterium | reverse complement strand
TGATGCGCTCAGGATAAATGGCGATGAGGTCCGGGCGAAGGTTGTCGGCGAGGGCGCCAATTTGGCGGTTACGCAGTGCGGTCGTGTCGCGTTCGCACTGGCGGGCGGGCGGATCGACACTGATGCCATCGACAACTCGGCCGGGGTCGATACGTCGGATCACGAGGTCAACATCAAAATCCTGCTCGATCAGGCGATAGCTTCGGGCACCCTCGCAGCCGGCGAACGTCAACCATTGCTCGCCGAGATGTCGGGAGAGGTCGCGTCGCTCGTGCTGCGTGACAATTACTTGCAAGGTGAGGCGCTATCGGCCGCGGAGGCGCGCGGCCCCCTCTCGCTCGATCGTCAGCTGCGCATGATCCGTGATCTCGAACGGGCCGGCAGTCTCGACCGAGCGATCGAGTTCCTGCCTGACGACGAGGCGCTCGCCGCACGGTCGGCGCAAGGCCTCGGGTTGGTTCGCCCCGAGCTGGCGGTGCTGCTCGCTTACGCGAAGATGACATTGTATGAGGTGCTGCTCAGCTCGAATCAGCCCGAGACCCCGGAACTCGCCCAAGAGCTGCGCAGCTATCTCCCGACGGCCGTGCAAAGCCGGCTCGCCGCACAGATCGCAACCCATCCTTTGCACCGGGAGATCACTGCTACTGTATTGACCAACGAGATCATAAACCGGGCACGAATTACCTTTATTCACGACATGCGCGCGCGCACCGGCCGCTCGCCAGCGGAAATCGCGCAAGCTTATATGATCGTGCGCGATGTCTTCGGACTGCGCGACCTCTGGGCGCAGATCGAGACGCTGGACAACAAAGTCGCGGCACTCGTCCAGGTCGAGATGCTCCTCGAAATCGCCGATCTGGTCGAGCGTGCGGCGGGTTGGCTGCTCCACCGCAAGCGCCTTGCTGTCAGCCCCGAGATTGGGCGCCTGGCTCCGACAGTGCGGGTCATCGCCGCCTCCTTGTTTGATTTACTACCGCCGATCGACCGCAAGCTCGCTTCGGGCCGTAGCCATCGCCTCGCCGAGGCCGGCGCGCCAGAGGCGCTCGCAACCCGCCTTGGCGGAACTATGTTTCTCGCTGCCGCGTTCGACATCGCCGATCTGGCGGCTCGCTCCGGCCAAGATATACGGAGGGTTGCCCAAGTATATTATGCGACCGGCGCCCAGTTTGCTCTCCGTGAGATGCGTCTGGCCGCCCGCCGGTTGCGCGCCGAAACCCGGTGGCAGAAGCAGGCAGTCGACGCGACAATCGACGATCTGTTTATGCTCCAGACCGATCTCGCGGCAGACATATTGGCAAGCAGCAGCAAGACGCAATCGGATCCGGTAGCTGAGTGGTCTGCCGCCCACGCAGCGGTGCTTGCGCCCACCGAACCGCTGATCAGAGAATTGCGGGCTACCGCGTCGCCTGATCTGGCGATGCTCGTCGTCGCCGGCCGACAACTCCGCCACGCGCTGGGGTAGACAGCCGCAACAGCTATGTCGTCCGGTTCATCCGGTTGTCGACCAACTCGTCGACGACGGTCGGATCCGCCAAGGTGGTAACGTCGCCAAGCGCGTCGTGCTCGTTGGCCGCAATTTTGCGCAGAATTCGACGCATGATCTTGCCGGAACGGGTCTTCGGGAGGCTCGGCGCCCATTGCAGCAAGTCGGGCGCAGCAATCGGGCTGATCTCCTGCCGCACCCAAGCCACGAGCTCGCGCCGCAGTTCCTCGTTTGGGGTCTCGATAGCGTTCAACGTCACGTAGGCGTAGATCCCTTGTCCTTTGATTTCGTGCGGATATCCGACAACCGCGGCTTCCGCGACCTTCGGATGAGCGACCAGCGCGCTCTCGATTTCGGCGGTGCCGAGACGATGGCCGGCAACATTGATCACATCGTCAACCCGCCCGGTCAGCCAATAAAACCCGTCCTCGTCTCGGCGCGCTCCATCACCGGTGAAGTAAAAGCCGGGAAACGCCGCAAAATAGGTCTGGACGAACCGTTGATGGTCACCGAAGACCGTACGCATGATGCCCGGCCAAGCATGGGCGATACATAAATTTCCTTCACCGGGGCCTTCGACGACCTTGCCGTCGTTGTCAACGATGACCGGCTTTACGCCAAAGAACGGCCGAGTCGCCGAACCCGGCTTCAGCGGCGTCGCGCCGGGGATCGGCGTGATCAGGATGCCGCCGGTCTCGGTCTGCCACCAAGTATCGACGATCGGGCAGCGCTGCTCGCCGACGTGGTCGTAATACCAGAGCCACGCCTCGGGGTTGATCGGTTCGCCGACACTCCCGAGGATACGCAGTGACCGGCGGCTGGTGCGCCGAACATGTTCTTCGCCCTCCCGCATCAATGCACGAATGGCTGTCGGCGCCGTATAGAAGATCCGGACATCGTGCTTGTCGACCACCCGCCAGAATCGCGACGGGTCGGGATAGTTCGGCACGCCTTCGAACATCAACGTGGTTGCGCCGTTAGCGAGCGGACCGTACACGATATAGCTGTGTCCGGTGACCCAGCCAACATCCGCGGTGCACCAATAGACTTCGCCCTCCCGGTAATCGAAGACGTATTCATGGGTCATTGAGACATAGACGAGATATCCGCCCGTCGTGTGCAGTACTCCTTTGGGCTGTCCCGTCGAGCCCGAGGTGTAGAGAATGAACAGCGGGTCCTCTGCTGACATCTCCTCCGGCTGACACTCGGGCTCAGCCGCTGCACATACCTCATGGTACCAGAGGTCGCGACTCTCGACCCAATCAATGTCGCCTCCGGTATGGCGGACCACGATGACATCGCGCACCTCCGGGCAATGCCGCACCGCGTTGTCGGCATTGCGCTTCAACGGAATCGCCCGGCCGCCGCGGCGACCCTCATCGGCGGTGATCAGGACAGTCGAGCGGCAGTCTTGAATGCGGCCAATGAGGCTGTCGGGTGAGAAGCCTCCGAAAACGACGGAGTGGATCGCGCCGATGCGAGCGCAAGCCAGCATCGCGATCGCGGCCTCCGGGATCATCGGCAAGTAGATTGTGACCCTGTCTCCTTTCCGGACGCCCCGCGCCTTGAGCGCGTTGGCAAGCCGGCATACCGCCTCATGCAGTTCGCGATACGTGACCCGCCGGCTCTCGCCCAGGTGGTCGCCTTCCCACAGGATTGCGGTTTGATCGGCCCGCCGCGGCAAGTGGCGATCGATGCAGTTGGATGACGCATTGAGCGTCCCATCCTCGTACCAGGCAATGTGGACGCCGCCCTCGAACGCGGCGTTTCTTACCTTTGTATACGGCTTGATCCAGTCGATGCGTTTGCCGTGCTCTGCCCAAAAGCGGTCCGGGTCAACGACCGATTGCTCATAAAGCCGAAAGTAATCGGCCTCGCTGATCTTGCCGGCTGGCGGATGAGCAGAAATTGGGATGACGGTCCGCCCGGACATGGCGTGCTTCCTCCTCGGCTGCCGGCGTTGGCCACGCCGTTACGTTTGGCGAGGATATTCCGCCGCGCGGAGCGCTTACAATACCTGTCGGCCGGTGTGGCTCATCAATGGTCGACACTGGTTCGCGTCGCGAGCAACGCCGCCTGCGTCCGGTTTGCCACGTTGAGGCGTCGGATGATCTGCTTGACGTGCGCTTTCACGGTGCTTTCGGACATTTTGAGCGAGTCGGCGATCAATTTGTTTGCCTTGCCCTGGGCGATCAGCGCGAGGACGTCGCACTGGCGGCGCGTCAGCTCGCTCCAGGGGCTATGCCGAGGCCGCTCCGAATTTGTGGCCGGTGCCGCCTCGCTCAGCGCCAGAGGAACATAGGTTCCGCCGGAACGGACGCGTTCGAGAGCGCCGATCAGCACTTTCAGGCTGTGGCTCGTTGGCAGGAAGCCGCGCGCGCCGGCGCTGAGAATCGCCAGCGCCCGCTCCGGATTATCACATTCCGCGGCGACGAGAATGGGGGTGTGTGGCGCCGTTGCCGCCAGCAGCGCAACATCGCCGAGGTCAATGTGCGTGGAGGTTGAGCCGGCGAGAAGAACAACGTCGAATTCCTCACCGCGGCGCAGCAGAGCGGCCAGTTCGGAGACCGCCGCTACATCGGTAATGCGCCAGCGTTTCGGCTGATGGTCCAGAGCCAACTTGAGACAATCGCACCGCAATCGGCTATCGTCGATGATAGCAAGGTGCCGACGAACGGCACCGGGATAACCGGCAACTACGCTGCGCGACAGACTTGTCACAGGGTCAGCGCAAAAATGGGGCATCCCATCCAGTTCCCGAGCACGTGTTCCATTTCCGCAGGTTGATTTCCTGAAGAATGGCGCCGCATTTTACGTGTTACGGGTAAATTTTTGTAAGCCATCGTAACAGTCTGTAAAATATGACGGAGATTTGACGCTCAGCTACTCTTGCCAGCTTCCTTTTCAATCCCTGTCATTTTGCACAATGTAGACCATTCGTCTTTGCTGACTGGACAAACGGAAAGTCGCGGTTGCTTCAAGAGGGAAAGGCCAGCCAGCTCCGAATTGGCTCTCATTTCTTTCAACCCGACCTTTACTCGCGCCGCTGCTACGGGCTTGATGTCGACCATTCCCAACTTTCCGGTCTTGTCGGCGGGATCGGGATAGAACGTCCTCACCACTTCCGCGACCCCGACAATCTCCTTCCCCTCGTTGGAATGATAGAAAAAGGCACGGTCACCAAGTTTCATTGCGCGCAAACTGTTGAGCGCTTGCGGATTGCGCACACCATCCCAGTGGGTGCGGCCATCCGCCACTAGCCGGTCCCACGAATAACTCGAGGGCTCGGATTTGAGCAGCCAATGGGCCATTCGTATCCCCTTTTATCGCTCAATGAAGCAATCTGTAGTCGGACTGATCTTCATAAACCGAGCCCGACTTGGTCGGGAAGCTCGCGACCAGGCTAAACCTTTCGACCGGCAGAGGATCGGCGCGGAACTGCGCATGTGTGACGAGGAAGGCGCGCAACTGATCGAGCGAGGGGGCGCGCAGCCGCGCCAAAGTAACGTGGGGTGCGAATTTGCGCGGCTCAGGGGGCAGCCCAGCCCGCATCATGGCCTGCTCGACC
>JAFASL010000023.1 GCA_019244535.1 Alphaproteobacteria bacterium | reverse complement strand
TCAACCTCACAGCATCCACCGCTGCTGAACGGGCCTCTCTGGCGCTGTTCGGCAGCGCGCCTGTCGGGTTTGGTTTGATGAGGCGCCGCCGCCGTCAGGCTTCTTGATGATTGACGGGTCAAAAATCCTAAAGGAGCGGCGCTTCGGCGGCCCTGCTGTGTTTTGCGCTGGCGGAAGGAGCGTCCGCCGCGGCCATCCTTGTGCCCGGAAGCACCTACAGTGTGACTGGCACGAACTTCCCTGGCGGGACAGCGACGGTGACGGCGACCGAAGGCGCGACCACAAACGTCGCAGGACTGACGCTGACCGACACGCTCGTGTCCACCGGCACTACCGGCGAATGGATCCAATTTAACTTCGTCAATCCGACAGGCGGCGGGCTGGCCGGGAACAACGGCGCGTTCTGGTCAATCAATGTCGACAACCTTCAGCTGTCGGCTCCAGCGCTCTTCGATAACGCTTTCTTCTATTGGACAGTCAACGGCACCCCGGTCAGTCCGATCAACTCCTTTGGCGGTATTCAGTACCAAGGTAACGTCAACCCGATCACGGGCGTTGGCCCCGTCTTTGGTGGTAATCCGTTTCCGGGAACTCCGATAACGAGCTTCGACCCAATACTCGACGTCGTTCCTTATTCGTTTGTGACTGCAGGCGGAATTCCCGTAACGGCAAATGATCTCCACTTTGCCATCCACTACACTTTGACCACGCCACCCCCACCACTCCCGGAGCCCGCCAGCTTGGCGCTGCTCGGGAGCGGTCTGCTCGGACTGGCCCTGGTCCGGCGCCGGCGCAAAAACTGACATTCAGCCGCGGTTCTACTTGCTCGACGGCGGCGGCCCCTTCAGAGAAGGGGCCGCCGCTTGCTTTATCTGAAGGCTGGCCGATACGAGCTTTCTGCCGCTGAGCTTCACCTGGTCAGATCAGGGATCGGGCAACTCGATGACAAGGCCGTCGCGGCCCGGTTCGACGCCGCGCGGCAATTCGGCGCTGAGCTCGCGATAATCAAGGCTCTGATCCATGTGGGTCAGCACGGCGCGCCGGGGCCGCACGCGGGCTATCCACGACAACGTCTTTGCGAGATGGGAATGGGTCGGATGCGGCTCGCGCCTGAGGCAATCGACGATCCACAGCTCGGCCCCTTCGAGCGCGGTGAATGCCGTCTCGTCGAGCTCGGTGACGTCGGTCGAATACGAGAAGCCGCCGATCCGCAGGCCGAGCGTCGTGCTGAAGCCGTGGTCCTGCGCGAACGGAATGATGGGAACGCCGGAGATCTCGAACGGGCCGCATATCTCATACGGTTCCAGGGTCGGCTTGTGGAACCGGCCCGGCTCCGGCGGCGGCTCGAAAACATAACCGAACCGCCGGCCGATCTCCGCTAAGGTCTCTGCATCGGCAAATAACGGGATCGCCTGCTGCATCAGCCGGTTTATCGAGCGCAGATCGTCGATCCCGTGCAGGTGGTCGGCATGCGCATGGGTAATGATCACCGCATCGAGGCGAAAAACCCTGGCGTCGATCAGCTGTTCGCGCAGATCTGGCGACGTATCGATCAGGATGGTCAGGCTGCCGAGCTCGACCAGGGCCGAAACCCGGCGACGCCGGTTGCGCGGATCGGATGGATCACAGCGGCCCCAGTCGGGACCAATCGCTGGCACTCCCGTCGACGCGCCGCAACCGAGAACGGTGACCCTCATCCTCCCGATGCGGCCGCTTTGCTAAAGAGGCGGAAGAAGTTGTCGTGCGTTAGTGCCGCAAGGTGCTCCGGCGCGACGTCCTTGAGTGCGGCCACAGCCGCCGCGGTCGCGCCGACAAAGGCTGGCTCGTTGCGCTTACCGCGGTAGGGTACCGGTGCGAGATAGGGCGCGTCCGTCTCGACAAGCAGCCGGTCGAGCGGTAGGTCGCGCACGATGGCGCGCAGCTCATCGGCGTTGCGGAAGGTCACGATCCCGGAGATCGAAACATAAAATCCGAGCTCGAGCGCAGTTTCGGCGAGCGCACGGCCGCTGCTGAAGCAATGCAAGACCCCGGGCGGCGGCCGCTCTTCTTTGAGAATCCGCGCGATCTCGCGGTCCGCTTCGCGGGCGTGGATGATCAGTGGCAGACCACTCGCGCACGACGCCTCGATGTGGGTGCGAAAGACGCGTTCCTGAATGTCGCGCGGGCTCATATCGTAATGGAAGTCGAGACCGGTCTCGCCGATACCCACGACTTTGGGGTGCTCAGCCAGCACGATAAGCTGGTCGCTCCGCAAGCGAGCGTGGTCGGCCGCCTCGTGTGGATGCGCTCCGATCGAGCACCAGATCCGGTCATACGCTTCGGCGATCTCCCGCACCCCCTCGAATTCGTCGAGACGCGTGCAGATCGTCAGCATCGTCGTGACGCCGGCCGCCCGCGCGCGGTCGATCACGGCATCCCGTTCCGCCGCGAAATCCGGGAAGTCCAGGTGGCAATGGCTGTCGGCGAGCATGAGCTACCTTCATTGAGATCCCCACCTCACCCTGCCCTCTCCGCCCCCAAGAGCGGAGAGGTATGGCAAGAGGCTAAGGTGGGATTCGTCTGCACGTCAACTGCCCGCGCCCGCCTCGACGAAGCGGGGGAAGATCGCCTCCGGTTTCGGCAATCGCATCCCCGGAGCAAGAGGTGCATCGGCTAAGGCGTTGAAATGGCGCGCCCGCCGAGGCACGGCGAGTTGATCGAGCAGCTTTCGCGCGGCGCCCGGGACAAAAGGCTGCGTGAGGATCGCCAGATGCCGCAGCGCCTCGGCCAATGCGTAAAGCACAGTCCTCATCCGCGCCGGATCCTTGCGGCTGAGCACCCACGGTGCCTGCTCATCGACATAGCGGTTGGCTTCGCCGACCACCCGCCAGACCGCCTCTAGCGCAAGATGGAATGCCTGCTCCGCCATATGGCCGCGCACTACAGCGAGAAGGTCGCGCGCAGAGTCCAACAATGCCGCATCGTCGTCGGTCAGCTCGCCGGGTGCGGGCACGCAGCCATCGCAATTGCGGCCGATCATTACCAGAACGCGCTGCGCCAGGTTGCCAAAATCATTGGCGAGATCACCGTTGAGCCGGCCGACCATCGCGCGATGCGAGAAGTCACCATCACTGCCGAACGGCAACTCGCGCAATAGAAAATAGCGCACCGGGTCGAGCCCGTAGGTATCGACCAGTTGCTTTGGCGGGATGAAGTTATTCAGCGATTTCGACATCTTCTGACCCTCGACCGTCCACCAGCCATGGGCGAAGACGCGGCGTGGCGGTTCGAGACCGGCGGCCATCAGAAACGCCGGCCAATATACAGCGTGGAACCGTACGATATCCTTGCCGACGACCTGGATATCGGCGGGCCAGAAAGTCGAAAATTCCGGACTATGACTATCGGGATAACCGACGGCGGTGATGTAATTGGCCAGCGCATCGAGCCACACATAGATCACGTGGTCGAGGTTGCCCGGAACCGGGATCCCCCAGCTGAAGCTGGTCCGCGAGATCGAGAGGTCGCGCAAACCCGCTTTGATGAAGCTGACGACCTCGTTGCGCCGGCTGCGTGGTGCGACCGCATCCGGGTTGGCGTTATAATACGCCAACAGCCGGTCCTGCCAGGCTGACAGCCGGAAGAAATAATTCTCTTCTTCCAACCATTCGACCTCGGCGCCGCTCGGCGCCCGACGGCCATTTGGGCCGTCGACGAGTTCGCCCTCGTCATAAAAGGCCTCGTCGCGCACGGAATACCAACCGGCGAAACGCCCCAGATAAATCTCGCCGCGCCGTTCCAGTTCCTGCCACAGTGCCTGGACGCCACGGACGTGGCGCTGCTCGGTGGTACGGATGAAATCATCATTGCTGATGTCGAGGAGCCGCGTCATGTCGCGGAACGCTTCCGAAATGCGGTCGGTGAATTGCTGCGGCGAGATGCCGGCGAGCCGCGCCGATTGCTCCACCTTCTGGCCGTGCTCGTCGGTTCCCGTCAGGAACTTTACCCGGCGCCCGTCGAGCCGCATGAAGCGCGCCAGCGCATCGCACGCCACCGTCGTATAGGCGTGCCCCAGATGCGGGGCATCGTTCACGTAATAAATCGGGGTGGTTATAAAAAAGGGCCGGTCGGCGGTCATGGCGTCTCCAAACCCCTGATATGGGATGGTGCAGATCGTGATCCAGCCGAAGCCGGCGAGGCGGATTTAATGCGCCAATTCCTCGACGGCAAAGAATGCGCTGAGGATGGCCTGCTTGCGGTCAAGGTTGAGCTCGTCGGTATCGGCAAAATTGCGAACGATCCGGTCGCGCTGGCTGGCCCAGTGCAACGGATCGGCGCGCGTGCCGAGATGCTGGATTACCTCTCGTTCCGCGGCAGTCATCTCGCCGGATTCAGACCGGCCTCCGGCTGCACTGGAAACGATCCTCGCGAGTATTTGCAACAGCAGCTCTACGCTGGCTCGGTAGGCCTCTTCCTGGTCGGGCCGAGCGAGTTTATCCGCGAGCGCGTAGAGGCCGGCGATTTCAATCCGCGGCGCCTGCGCGAGGATGCCGAGGATCGAGCGGTAGAGCGCCAATCCTCCGGCGTCGGCGAGCTCGATCGCCCGCCCGATGCTGCCTTCCGCCAGACTCGCCAGCGCCTCGGCCTCCGATCCTGCGATCTCGGGCCGGTATTGCTGCAGGAGCCGCAAGACCACCGCCTGCGGCAATGTCTGCAGCGGAAAATGGCGACAGCGCGAGCGGACAGTCGGCAGCAGCCGGCCCGGGTTGTGGCTGACGAACAGCAACAGCCCGTGCCGCGGCGGCTCCTCGAGGATCTTCAGTAGGGCATTGGCGGCGTTGCGGTTCATTTCCTCCGCGCCGTCGACGATGACGATGCGCCACCCCTCTTCGGCCGAGGTCAACCGGAAAAAGCCGGCAATCGAGCGCGTGTCCTCGACAATGATTTCGCTGCGCAGCCGGCGGCGCCGCGGATCATAGGCGCGCTCAATGGTCAGCAGATCGGCATGACCCCCGGAAGCGACGCGGCGCGATACGCCGCTCTCCGGGTCGACGGCAAGCCCGCTCTCGCTGCGTGCCGATACGGCGAACAGGAAACGAGCGAGCCGAAAAGCGAGTGTTGCCTTGCCGATGCCGCGCGCACCGCTCAGCAAGATTGCGTGCGGCAACCGCCGCGCTTCGGCAAGCCGCCGCAGCTCACCCTCGGCTTTCTCGTGTCCGAGGAGTTCAGGGTTTTCCCTCGGTGCGAGCATGCGTCACTCTTCCCAGGTCGGGATGGGAGGCAACAGCGATACCGAGCCGGTGCCCGATCGCGTCGAGGACGGTTCGATGCACGGTCTGAGGGTCGCCAGATGCATCGATCAAGACACAGCGGGCAGGATTATCGGCCGCAATTCGCTGAAAACCGTGCCGGAGCCTTTCGTGGAAAGCGTAATCGAGGCGTTCGAAACGGTCGGCGGCCGAGCGAGCGGCGGCACGAGCCAGGCCGGTTTCCACCGGAAGATCGAGAATCACCGTCAAATCCGGTGAGAATTCGCCGAGAGCGAAACTGTGTAATGCAGCAAGGTCTGTTAGCGCTACGCCTCTGCCATACCCCTGGTAGGCCATGGTGGAATCGGCGAACCGGTCGGACACCACCCATACGCCTTGCGCGAGGGCTGGGGCTATCACTCTGGTAACGTGGTCGTAGCGGGCGGCGACGAGCAATAGCGCTTCGGCGGTCGCATCCCATCGCTCTCCCTCGCCTTCGAGCAGCAGCTCGCGGATCGCCTCAGCACCGGGCGATCCACCCGGCTCGCGGGTGGCTTGCACGGCGATCCCTGCCCGCTCCAACGCCCCCGCAAGCAGGGCGATCTGTGTCGATTTGCCGGCGCCTTCGCCGCCCTCGATCGAGATGAATCGGCCGCGGGGACCCGTCACGTCAGCGGCGGCCACCCCACACCAGATAGCCGGCGAGTGTCGCGACGCGGCCGAGGGTATCCATTCGGTCGAGATCCGCGCCGGCGATGAGCGGCACTTCGGTCGGGGGCACATCCGGCGCAGTCACCACAAGCTTCCCGAGCGCCTGGCCTTTCCGTACCGGAGCCGGAACGGGGCGGTCGTAGTCGATGGTGACCTTCATGTCCTTGCGTGACTTGCGCGGCAAGGTGACGACGAGATCCTTGGCAACGGTAAGCGGCACCTTCGGCTCGGAGCCCAGCCATACCTCGACATCCTCGACCCTGTCACCCGCCGCGAACAGCTTGTAGTCGTTGAATTCGCGGAAGGCCCAGTCGATCAGCCTTTCGCTCTCCTGGGCGCGCGCTTTCATCGACGGCAGCCCGCCCAGCACCAGAATGATGCGGCGATCCTCGCGTTTGACCGAGGCGGTCAGACTATAGCCGGCTTCCTCGGTGTGGCCGGTCTTCAGCCCATCGGCACCGACGCCCTTGTACAATAGCGGGTTTCTGTTCCCTTGCTTGATGTTGTTGAACTCGTAGTCCATTTGGCCGTAGTAGTGATAATACTCAGGAAAGTCTTTGATCGTCCGCATCGAGAGGGTCGCTAGGTCGCGCGCGGTCATCCAATGGTCTGGGCTCGGCAGCCCGTCGACATTGGCGAAATGACTGTCCTGAAGACCAATCTCCTTGGCCTTCTGGTTCATCAGCTCGACAAAAGCTTCCTCGCTGCCGGCGAGACCTTCGGCGAGGACGAGACAGGCGTCGTTGCCGGACTGGATGATCACGCCTTTCAGCAGGTCGTCGATTGTGATGCGGCCGCCGATCGGCACAAACATCTTCGACCCCTGCAGTCGCCAAGCCCGCTCGCTGACCGGCAGTTCGTCTTCCAGTTTGGCGCGCCCCTGCTTCAGCATGTCGAAGACGACGTAGGCAGTCATGATCTTGCTCATCGACGCGGGCGGCATGCGCTCGTCGGCCGATTTGTCGAGCAGCACGGTCCCGGTCTCGACCTCGATGATGAAGGCATGCTTCGCCTGGGTTTCCATCCCCGAGTCCGGCTTTGCCTGGTTCTGGGCCGCCGCGGTGGGTGTCTTAGCCTTCGGATGGCCTCGCGCCGCCGAGGCGGGCGGCCCATTGAGACCCATAGCGAGCAACGCCGCCGCGAGCACGAGAATGATCCCTGGCATCCGGAGTGGCGCGATTTTCGGCTCAGTCATCTTTGCTCGCTATCTTTGGCGGACCGAGAACGTCTCCGGCCGCACGAAGGTTTCGCTATAAGAACCGGCAGCCTTCAACCTCGCGCCATACTGTCGGCAAGATATCCGACTGCGGTCGCAAAGTAGGTGGATTTGTTCCACTTCATGATCGTACGGAAATTGTCGTAGACGAGAAAAGCCGGCCCGCCAGCGCCATCCGGCATGACCAGCGAGGCCTCTCCTTCGCGGCCCGCGAGCGGGCCGGCATCGGCACTGCGTACGCCGAGCCGGCTCCACTCGCCGGTGGGCCGCTTGACTTCGAGCCCGGTATAGCGCGAGTCGAAACCGGCCGGCAGCATGACCTCCCGTCCCCAACCCTCGCCGCCACGCCAGCCCAGATGCGAGATGAAATTTGCGATCGACGCCAGGGCATCGGCCCGGTCGTTCCAGATGTCCTTGCGGCCGTCGCCGTCGTAATCGACCGCATACCCGAGAAAGGTCGAGGGCATGAATTGGCACTGTCCCATCGCCCCGGCCCAGGACCCCGTCATATCGTCCGCCCGGATATGCCCCTGGTCGAGGATGCGCAGCGCCGAGATCAGCTCGCCGCGGAAATACGAGCTGCGGCGTCCGTCATAAGCAAGCGTGGCCAGCGCCGAAACCACCGCGTAATTGCCCATGATCCTGCCGAAGTCGCTTTCGATCCCCCACAGCGCTACGACAAAGCGCGGCTCGAC
>JAFASL010000880.1 GCA_019244535.1 Alphaproteobacteria bacterium | reverse complement strand
ATTATCTAAGAACGCTAAATTTGTGGCGAAACCGTCCTTCTTTGCTTTTCATTTGAGCCGTGAAATCGTGCTGTGACTGACATTACAGCTGCGCGCGATGTCGGCAAGCGTTTCGTCGCCGCTGTCACGCCGCTTGATGGCCACGTTGCCCGGCTACAACTTAGGCGGACGCGATCACAGGCCCTCGGGTTGCCTACGACCCATGTCAGCCGCAGGCGACCGCGTAGCAGTCACCTGCGCCCGCGGGCAATCTCTGCTCGCTCCAGCTGTCCCCGCCGTCTCCGGTCGTGAAGACCTGGCCCGTCTTCGACACGCCAACAACCTGCCTAGGGTCGCGAGGATGCACGGCGACGCCCATCATCGTCGCCTCGGCCTTGACCCCGCGGTCGAAGCGCTTCCAGGTTCTGCCGACGTCGTCGCTGCGGAAGATCCCGCCCTCGCTGCTGCTGAAGGCCGGGCTCAGAGCGGCATAAAGCACCTTCGGATCATGCGGCGAGACCCGCAGATCGCGGCCATAGGTCAGCGGCGAGAACCGGCCGACCTCGATATCGCGCCAATGCGCCCCGCGATCGTCACTGCGGAAGAGACCCATGCGGTTGGCGAGAAACACCGTGCCCGGTGCGGCCGCGCTGCAGGCGAGTGCATGGCCGTCCAGCATGCCTTCGATCTCGGTCTGACTGACGATGCGGCTCTTGTATTTCTCCTGCTCGGCAAAGCGCAGCAGATCCTGGGTGCAGTCTTCCCAGCTTTCGCCGCGGTCGCGGCTGCGCATCGTACCGTTAGCCTCGATGCAGGCGTAGAGATCGTCGGGATGGGTCGGGTCGACATCGAGGCGCATCACTCGACACGGAAATGTCATGTGCACTCGGTCGGGGAGCCCCGGATCAGGCATTTTCTTCCAGTGATCACCGTCATCCTCGCTGCGGTAGACGCCGACCGGCCCGCGACCGGCATAGACCGTCCTGCGGTCGGTCGGATCGACTGTGATCGACCAGATGTCGGCCTCGGGATTGGGCAATGCCAGCCGCTCCCAGCGACCGCCGCGATTGGCGCCGCGAAAGGCCCCTTTTGTCGTACCGATAAAAACCACTTCGGGATTTGCCGGATGGACCGTGATGGCGTGCACCGCCGTCCCCTCCGGCAGCCCGTCCGTCAACGCCTCCCAGCGCTGATCTCCGGCCCGCTGGCGAAAGATGCCGCCGCGTCCTCCGTCGGCCGACTGCACCGTACCCGCGTACACATAGGATATCTCGGCCATTATGCCCTCCCTTCCTCGTCGTGACTCTACTGAAGATTTTAACGCGGGTTACCCGCCTACGTAAGGACGAAGCCCATGAACGTGGTGATCAACGCGGCGGGCGTCACCGGACCGACCCTGCAGATTGCGCCAATCCTTCTAGAGCGCCAGCGCATTCACCGGACGTCACTGGGACGCGGCGGAGATCATAAATCTAGGGCTGTCTGTTTGCTGTTTTCCGTAGCCAATTAGCACAGAAATCCTCGGCGCTCGGCAGCTTCGGCGACAAAAGGATAGTCAGATCCTGGCTGTTCCCAGTCGACATCGCACCGAGACCGCTAAATGGCAAAGCGCTCTTGACGGGGCTTTGCAATTCACGAGCATGAGTGGGAGCACACTGTCAATATCCTCCAAATTAATCAATTTGTCGCCACTAAGTCGTCGAAGTCTCCTGGACGACTTCGAGGATCTCACGCCGGCGCGGCACCCGATTGCCCCAGACACGATCGAAATCCGCGACCAGCGGCGCAATCTTCTCAGCGGCGGTCGCCCGCTGCGCCTCATCAAGGTCGGCGAATTCGTAGAAGGCATAATGAACCGCCGGGTCGCTCCGGCTCCAGCAGCGCCAACCGCGTCGCGCCCCGAAAACCCGGATTGCCCAAGGCATGTGATCGGTCGCATACCAGTAATCGAACGGCGCCCGGTCCGCCCTGTCCTGCACCTCGGCACGTACCACGACATACCCTTTGGCCATAATCCCGTCCCCGTATTGGTCGGCAAGCCCTCGGCTATGGGGGCCGAGCGATGCCGGCGGCAAGAGTAACGCTCGATCACTGGCTCGTTGTCATCGTGACAATCCACTCGGTGATCCGCTCCACCCCCTCGGCCTCGATGTCCCATAGCCATGCGGCGACATCGCCTCGCAGGGCTGAGCGCCGGAAACTACGCTGTGCGCGAAAGAACAATTCAGCGACACGGCAGTGATCGCCGAGGCCGCGCAGCACCTGTCCTCCGGCTTAGGCTGCGCGCAAATCCTGGTTCATTACTGGAAATGACCGGATGCGCTTGCCAGTCGCGGCAAAGATTGCATTCAGCACTGCCGGTGCGGCGACTGCTATGGTCGGCTCACCAACCCCGCCCCAAAAATCACCCGATGGCATGATCACAGTCTCGACGCGCGGCATCTCGTCAATACGCATGACGTTGTAAGTGTCGAAATTGGTCTGCTCGATCGCGCCGCCGGCGACAGTGCACTCACCGTACAACAAAGCCGAAAGCCCGTAAACGAACGAGCCCGCAACCTGCCGCTCGATCTGCGCTGGGTTGACCGCATGGCCAGGATTTGTCGCAGCGCAAATACGATGGATCTTGAGCCGCCCCTCCGGGCTGACCGAGACCTCGGCGCAGGCAGCGACATAGCTGCCGAAGCCCATGATCTGGGCAAGCCCGTGAGACCTTCCGGCCGGCGCCTTGCCATATCCAGCCTTGTCGGCTGCTGCCTTGAGCACCGCGAAATGGGCGGGCTTCAGCATTTTTTGGCGAAACTCAAGCGGGTCCTGCCCGGCCGCGTGGGCCAGCTCGTCAACAAAGCATTCGACGTAGATTGCATTGTGGTTGATGTTGACCCCGCGCCAGAACCCGGCGGTGATCGGCGGGTTTCGCATCGCATGATCGATAAGCAGGTTAGGAACCTGATAACCAAACGCGCCCTCCGCCCCGCCCGGGTTCAGACCCTGAAACGTGACCGGGTCCATTCCATCCTTCAGATTTTGCGGTAGTAATGAAGCGAGGATCGACTGCCCCGAGATACGCATGTGCCAGCCGACGAGATTGCCGTCGCCATCTAGCCCCGCAGTCATTTTGCATTGCGTGATCGGGTGGTACTGGCAATGCGTCATGTCCTCTTCGCGCGTCCATAGCAGCTTAATCGGGGTGCCCGGCAGCTGCTTGGCAATAAGCACCGCCTGCTCGACATAATCGGTTCGGCCGCGCCGGCCAAAGCCACCCCCGCAGAGCTGCTTGTAGACCTCACATTTCCCAACCGGAAGGCCAGAGGCCTCGGCCACGACAGCGAGCGCTGCCTCCCCGTTTTGCGTCGGGCACCATACCTCGCACTTGTCCGCGGTATAGCGTGCCGTGGCATTCATCGGCTCCATTGTCGCGTGGTTCTGGTAGGGGTAGCTATAGATCGCCTCCACCTTTTTGGCAGCGCTCGCAATCGCCGCCGCCGCATCGCCTGCCTTGTTGCCGATAAAGGCTTGTGGGGCATCGAGGCCCTCTCTTAGCATGTCGGCAATCGATGCGCTCGACACTGCGGCGTTCGGGCCGTCATCCCAGACAATGGGCAACGCCGCCACCGCCGTTTTTGCGTTCCAGAAGGTGTCGGCGACGACGGCCACTCCGGTATCGCCTACCGGTACTACCTGCTTGACCCCGCGCATCGCTTGCACTTTGCCGGCGTCAAAGCTCTGCACTTTCCCACCGTAAACGGGGCAATTGCGGATCGCTGCGATCAGCATGCCGGGCAATCTGATGTCGATGCCGTAGAGCTGTTTGCCGGTCAGCTTGTCGCGCGTGTCCAGTCGCTTGACCCCTTTACCGGCAATCTTCCAGTCTTTGGGGTCCTTGAGTTTGACGTCTGTCGGCAGGTCCAGCTTCGCCGCCGCTGCTGCGATCTGGCCATAACTAATTGTGCGCCCCGACTTGGCATGGGTGATAATGCTGTTTGCGGCGTCGCATTCGTCGGCCGGAACAGACCATTGCTCCGCCGCGGCGGTAATGAGCATAATCCG
>JAFASL010000792.1 GCA_019244535.1 Alphaproteobacteria bacterium | reverse complement strand
TTGGCGACCCGGCGAACTTCCCGCGCGGCGCCCTCGATGTTGTTGTAGGGCAGGCAGGCTAGACCGATCATGCGGTCGGGATAAGTGCTAGAGAAGGCATGCATGAAGTCGTTGTAGATGCGCAACATCTCGTCGGCCGCTTCCGGACCCTTCATCTTGGCGCAGGCGGCGAGGATGCCGTAGATGACCTCGGCGTCGACGCCGTCGCGGTCCATGTCCTTGACCCGCAGATGCGGATCGCCCGGCCGGCGCAGGCCCTTTTCAAAATAGTCGCTATACAGACCAGCCTCGGCCATCTTGTCGGCGCGCAATTGCTTGCCCGGAACCCATGGCGTGCCGGTGGCGCCGACACCGCCGCACAGGCCGTACTCGGCGCCGTTGTTGTCGGTCCAGCGCTTGACCCCGTCCGAATTCTCGGCGACGTAGGGCATCAGGTCCCTGAGCTTGCTCGAGGCGTTCGACGTGAACAAGTCGGGCGGCAACCAGAGCATGTCGAGATGACAATCAGCCGATATTCGCCGGTACTGCATAACGCACCTCCACTCTAGTTGGACCCGGGCGGGCTCGATCAGTTATAGCTCTCCCAGGGCAATCTATCGGAGCAGCGCAATGGCATCCTAGGCCGATCTCTGCAGGTCTCCGATGCAGAGGGGTCAACCCTGTGGTAAAGCGGACCGCGCGGTCGGAGCTAAAGGGCGGGAGAAACGGATGAGGACAACCGGAGTAATCGGGCCAGCCAATGGGGCGCTGGGGTTTGTGCGCGGCTTCACCCGCTACCAGTGGCTCGTCTTTTTTGTCGCATGGGCTGGCTGGTCGCTCGACGCGACCGATTTCGGTCTGTTCTCCCTCGTGCTGCGGCCGGCATTGACGGAGCTGTTGGGCGGCAACCCGAGCATTGCCGAGATTGGCCGGGTAGGTGGCATCCTCAGCACGGTCGGACTGCTCGGCTGGTCGCTGGGCGGCTTTGCTTTCGGCATCATCGCCGACTACATCGGGCGCGTCCGCACATTGGCGATCAGCATCCTGATCTACAGCGTATTCACCGGCCTGCAGGGGCTGGCGCATTCGCCGCTCGAGCTGGGCGTCTACCGCTTCTTTGCCGGAATCGGCACCGGAGCCGAGATCATCGTTGGAATACCACTCGTGGCCGAAGCCTTCGCCGAAAGCCATCGCGCCAAAATCCTCGGCATCATGATGACCGGAGGCGCGATGGGCGCCATCATCGGCGGACAGGTATTCGCTCTTCTCGGCGGCTTTGGCTGGCGATATGTGTTTTTCGCCGGTGTCGCCCCGGCTTTGCTGCTGTTGTTGATCCGCCGCAACATGATCGAGCCCGAGCACTTCGCCGCGGTGCGCGAGCGGCGGCGCACACTGGCTGGCGGGCGGGCCGCCACGGCAGAGGACCGGGAGTTTCTTCGCTTTGTGCCATTACAATTGTTTAACCGTCAGCTGCGCTTCAGCACACTAGTCGGCTTGCTCTTTGCACTAGGCACGTTGCTGGCGATTTGGACGACCGTTATCTGGTTGCCAACGATCCAGAGCCTGATGCTTGAGAAGGAAGGGATTAAAGGCGCGGCGGCTGCCCCGATCATTGGCCACAACATGATGCTTTGGGGGATCGGCGGGATTATCGGGTATGCGTCTTTCGGATTTATCGCCGATCTGATCGGGAGGCGCCCGACCGTTGCCCTCTACAATATTGGAACTCTGGTTTTGGGGCTCACCTTGTTTTTGGCTGTCGATAGCATGGCGCCGTACCCCTATCTGCTGGTCATCTACGGTTTCTTTGTGTTGGGCGTGTTTTCCGGGCATGCCGTCTATATCCCCGAGCTGTTCCCGACTCATGTGCGGGCCACCGCGGTCTCGTTCTGCAACGGCAGCGCCCGCGTCATCACGAGCTTTGGGCCGCTGGTGGCGGGTCTGCTGGCTGCACCGTTCGGCGGCAATTTCAACAAGCCGGCGGCGATCATGACCTGCTTTGCGTTGCTCAGCATCTACGCGATGTATCTCGGCCGCGAGACCAGGGCCGATCCGCTGCCGCGCTAGCGCCGCGCCGCAGATGCGCAACCGCCGCGGTCAAAATCGGCAATGCGAGTTCTAGTCACTGGCGGCGCCGGCTTTATCGGCTCGGCGGTTTGCCGGTTGCTGGTCGGCGAGGCGAACACCACCGTTCTCAATGCCGACAAGCTGACCTACGCCGCGAATTTAACCTCTTTGCGCAGCATCGACGGCAATCCGCTTTACGGATTTCGCCGAGCCGACATCTGCGACCGCCGTGTCGTTCCCGCGCTCTTCCGGGAATTCGATCCCGACGCGGTGCTGCACCTCGCCGCGGAATCTCATGTCGACCGCTCGATAGACGGCCCCGCGGCATTCATCAAGACCAACATCGAAGGAACCTACATTCTGTTGGAAGCGGCCCTCGCTCATTGGCGGGGGCTTCCGGCAAAGCGCGGCGAGCGGTTCCGCTTTCACCATGTCTCGACCGACGAGGTCTTCGGGTCGCTCGGACCCGCCGGAAAATTCACCGAGACCACGCCGTATCAGCCGAACTCGCCCTATTCGGCCTCAAAGGCGTCCTCCGACCATCTGGTGCGCGCCTGGCACGAGACTTTCGGGCTGCCGACGGTCATCAGCAACTGCTCGAATAATTACGGGCCATACCATTTCCCGGAAAAACTGATCCCGCTGGCCGTCCTGAAGGGGCTGCACGGCGAGACAATCCCGGTTTACGGGAAGGGCGACAATGTGCGCGATTGGCTCTATGTCGAGGACCACGCTCGCGGGCTGTTCGCGATCCTGAACGAGGGCAGGGTGGGAGAGTGCTATAATATCGGCGGCAATGCCGAGCGCACCAATCTCGAGGTGGTGACGGCGATTTGCCGGTTGCTCGACGAAATGCTGCCGGATTCCCCACATCGCCCGCACGAGCAGTTAATTACATTTGTCGCAGACCGACCGGGGCACGACCAGCGCTATGCGATGGACACGACCAAGATGAGCCGCGAGCTTCGCTGGGCACCCCGCGAGAGCTTTGACAGCGGCCTGCGCAAGACCGTGGCGTGGTATTTGGAGAACCGATGGTGGTGGGAGGAGATATGGGCACGCCGATACCGCGGCGAGCGTCTAGGCACAGTGGCGCGCGGGGTACCGAGTGCGTCCCGTGCAGACTCTGCTTTTCCGGGAGCCGACTGGTAGGAGAATAGGGCTTGGCAATGTTCAGAAGGATCGACCCGGTGCGAACCCTGGCCTTTGCCGGTCTCGTCTTGGTCGGCGGTTGCAACGACCCGGTTCGGGTCGACAGCTTCGTCTCGGATCCCTCGGGCGCGTTTGTTTACACGGCACAGACCAATACGGTCATGACGCCGAACGACGACGGCGAGGCGGAGCGGATCCGGTTCGACTGGCTCGCCCAGCAACTGAGTGACCACGGAATATGCGGCGCCGGTTACGTCATCGAGATTCGCCGGCTCGTCGACGCGCCGGACACACCGCCCGGCAACGCTCACGAGGTGGTTTACACCGGTCGTTGTCTCTGATTTGCAACAGGCCGGCGATCAGCCGCGGCAGCCGGCGGCCCACCGCTTGAGCAGCGGTCCCAGCTTGCCGAACACCGGATCGAGCGATGGCAGCGGGACCTCGGGGATATTGCGCAGCGCGCGTTGGCGATGCTGTGCGGCCGGGCCGCACATGTCCGGGCTCTTGCCGTCTGGATAAGCGCCGACCACCACAAGATCGGGACTTGCCCCTTCGTTTTTGTGCGCGACACCGGCCGGGATCACGACTACGTCGCCCGCGCGCAACTCGACCGTCTTGCCAGTCTCGCCGCCGAGCAGCACTCGCACCGACCCCGCGGCGATCCCGAGCACCTCGTGTGCGGTGCTGTGGTAATGGTGGTGCACGTAAATCCCGTTGCGCCAGGCGGCGCCCCAACCGTTCTCGGCGAACAGCCTCTCGCACTCGACAGCGCACCGCGGCCCAGCCTGCAGCGCCCCGCGATAGACGATCAATGGCAGCGACAGGTTGTTTGGTACATGGCCGTCATCAGCAAAAAGGTGCTCCTCGATCGTGACGGCCTCCGGCGGGCTCGACATGGAGCGTCCCCTCCGCAACAGCATCGGCAGCAATTGAAGTAAGATTACTCCTTAAGCCAAACAAATGCTAGCGAGCATTTTCGATTGTGTTTCCGTTCATTGGGGTCGGAGACAACCCTTTTTCGCACGTATGTAAACTTTTTATAGACGGGCCACTCGGTTTGTTAACTACGATATCAACGCTAACTGCTTGCCACGCCGCTTGCACTCGCGTATTTAGACCCGTCGCAAATCGGGCTCCACGATGGTTGCCCGAGTGAGAGTCCCCTGTCCAGGCGCCGACTGATGGACTACCCGATCAAGACCGTGTGTGTCGTCGGTCTCGGCTATATCGGTTTGCCTACCGCCGCGACTTTGGCGAGCCGCGGCATCGAGGTGCTCGGCGTCGATATAAACCCCCGCGTCGTCGAAGCGGTCAATGCCGGGCAGACCTACTTCTCCGAACCTGATCTCGACATGCTGCTGCGTGCCGCGACGACCCTGCGAAAATTGCGCGCCACGGCGCAGCCGGAGCCCGCCGATGCCTTTGTGATCGCGGTTCCGACGCCGTTCCGCGAAGACCGCTCGCCCAATCTGGATTTTATCGACTTGGCAGCGGACGCGATCGCTCCGGTGCTCGTCTCCGGCAATGTTGTGATCCTCGAATCGACCTCACCGGTCGGCACTACCGAGCGGCTGGCCGACCGTCTGGCGCGGCTGCGCCCCGACCTGCGCTTCCCGCCCACGCGGCACGCAGAGCCGCTCGATGTCCACGTGGCGCATTGTCCGGAGCGCGTGCTTCCCGGTCGGATGGTCCGCGAATTGATCGAAAACGATCGCATCATCGGCGGGCTGACTGAAGCCTGCGCCGAGCACGCCGAAGCGGTATATCGCGTATTTCTGCAGGGGAAGGTGTTCCGCACAGATGCGGCGACGGCGGAGCTGGTCAAGCTGGTCGAGAATGCCTCCCGCGATGTCAACATCGCTTTCGCCAACGAGCTCTCGCTGATTTGCGACCAACTCGGCCTCAATGTGTGGCACGTCATCGAGTTAGCCAACCGCCATCCGCGCGTTTCGATCCTCCAGCCCGGGCCGGGGGTCGGCGGGCACTGCATCGCCGTCGATCCATGGTTCATCGTTTCCTCGGCGCCGGAGCGAACGCGGCTGATCCGCACGGCTCGCGAGGTAAATGACGGCAAGCCGAAATTTGTCGTGTCGCAGATCCGGGAACGAGCCGAGCGGTTCAAGCGGCCAGTCGTTGCCTGTTTGGGTCTGACCTACAAACCCGATGTCGATGATACGCGGGAAAGCCCGGCGATCGCGATCGCATCACAACTCGCCTGCGCCGGGCAGGACCGCATCCTCGTCGCCGACCCCAATTTGACCGGTCTTCCGGAGGAGCTTGCCGCGATGCCCAACGTCTCGTTTTGCGAGACGCTCGAGGCGGTACGCCAAGCCGACATCGTCGCTCTGCTCGTCGCCCATTCGCCGTTTCGCAAGATCCCGCGCGAAGAGTTGATGCGCCGCGTCGTTATCGACGCGACCGGGCTGACACACCAGCATGCGTAGCCTCCGGTGGGCGCATCGGCAGCGCCGCGGGAGGACGGGTTGCGCTGCATGAAGGTGTTGTTTGTTTTTGGGACGCGACCCGAGGCGATCAAGCTCGCGCCGGTGTTCCGGGAATTGTCGGGCCGGTCAGGTTTCGAGTGCAAAATCTGCATCACCGGACAGCATCGGGAGATGCTAGCCCAGGTGCTCGAATTGTTCGATCTCCGGCCGGACTGGAACCTCGATGTGATGCGGCCAAACCAGGATCTCGCCTATCTGACCGGTGCCGTCTTGTCCGGGGTTGGCGAGGTTGTCGCCGCCTGCCGACCCGATCGCGTAATCGTCCAAGGCGACACGACGACCACCTTTGCCGCGGCGCTTGCAGCCTTCTACCACCGCATTCCCGTTGCCCATGTCGAGGCCGGCCTGCGCACCGACGACATATATTCACCCTGGCCGGAAGAGGTGAACCGGAGGCTCGTCAGCCACATAGCCGATTTGCACTTTGCCCCGACCGCGGGAGCACGCGAGAATTTGCGAAGAGAAGGGGTCCGTTGCGACCGCATCTTCGTCACCGGCAATACCGGGATCGATGCGCTGCTGTGGACCGCTGCTTTGCTGGATGAGCGGGCTGACCTGCGTTCCCGGTTCACCGCGGTCCTGCCCGCGCATTTTGCGGACAAGCGGATGATTCTGATGACCGGCCACCGGCGTGAAAGCTTTAACGGGGGCATCGCCCGTGTTTGCCGCGCGGTGGCGCGTATCGCCGACAGAACCGACACCGCAGTGGTCTTTCCGGTCCATCGAAATCCCAGCGTCCGGCAGGCGATCGAGCCGCTGCGATGCCATCAGAACGTGCTTCTCACCGAACCGGTCGACTATCCGGAATTGGTGTTTCTCCTGAAGCATTGCCATTTCGTCGTCACCGATTCGGGCGGAATTCAGGAAGAGGCGCCTTCCTTCGGGAAACCGGTGCTGGTTACCCGAGAAACGACCGAGCGCCCAGAGGCCATGGAGCTGGGGCTCGCTAGACTTGTGGGCACTGACGAGGAGCTGCTGTCGTCGGCGATGACAGCATTGCTCGACGACGCCGGCGCCTACGCGCAGATGAGCCGGGTAGCCAACCCCTACGGCGATGGCCGCGCGAGCGCGCGGATCGCGCGGGCGCTACTGGCCGAAGAGGGAAACCCGTACTCAGGCGCCCCGCACTAGCCTGCCGCGATTGCAGAAACTACGGAGGCAGTGGCCGCCCATATCATCGTCCACAACCCCACCGAAAGCGCCAAGATCAGCAAGAGTGAGGCCGGCCTGCTCAGGCGCGGGGCCTCGGCAGCGCGCGGCCTGTCGGACCGCGGGATGGATCTCGAGGTAACACTGGCGCGCATTCGTCTTTCCATTCCGCCAACTTGCTCACGAAGCCGCAGGGCACGGATTCGTTGCGGCGGGGCCATATTGCGCAGCCCCGCGTCAAGCGCCCGTCCGAGAACGCGTCAAGGCTTTGTCCTGCGGGATCTCGGATCGCGTGATCGTTCAACGGTTCAAGCCGACGCGGTGGTAATTCAGAAAAAATTTGCGGCCGCTTATGCGGTCCGTTAAGACAATATAAATTATCTGACATTGTCTATGGGAGGTTTACTGGCTTTCCCTCCGATAAACGAATAAAACATAGCTTAAATGCTCGACGATGGCGCTTGCCTTATGGGTTGTTTTTATTAGACTTCGCCCGGGTTCAACTGTTCACTCTCCGAGAAAATGGTCCAAGGCAATTTCTCTTCCCGCCACTATGGAATGAGCGGAGAAGCGAGGTTAAGAAGCGAGCGGCTGCCGGTAGGTCCCGCCCTGCTCGCGGTTTTTGGACTGTCGTTGCTCGGATGGGCTTGCGCGCTGGTGCCGTTGGTCGCAGCCTTGCGTCCTTGAGTGGTTGGCTCCGACGAGAGCCCACCGGCTGCAGTGGCCCTCGCCTACTCCGTTCGGTACCCCCACGCGCGGATCTTCGCTATTCCAGCTTGAAACCCCTTCGGGGTCAGACTAAAGCTGAACTCGCCCTTCTCTGTGAAAACATCGATCAGTACAAGCGATCCGATTTTTAGCTGGTTGAGAACCGCCAGCGCTGGAATGCTCGGGAAGACACAATAACGAGATTGCCTGCACTCGATCGGCGGGTTTTTATCGACCCGGAGTACCGCGCGGTTCGGGAAGGGCTGACCGACAATCGCCATATTGCCGGTTTGCAACATGACGACGAGCGCGAACGATCCCTTCGGACCGCCGCGGGTCTGCCAAAACGGAATCGTGATCGAACAGTCCGGAGCACCCGGCCCAGGGCGGGAGTCGCATTCGGTAACCCACTCGTCGGCGCGGAATTTCGGTCCTTCGGCAGCCCGTGAAGCGCCCCAGGGAGAGACGCACGAAATCAGCGACAGGATAAGGACGGTTCGAGATCTTCTGCCGCGCATTGTTGTCTTATTGCTGCCGCTCAATATCAAACGTCTCAGACCTTCTTCGGACCGCCGACCGCGTCTTCCCGGCAATCAAGCCAATGGCGCAGCGGTTATGCCCCAGTTTCGAATTTGTCACGACGCGTATCCGCCGTCGTGCCGCCACCAATATGCCACGCTTTCTTAACACTTCAGAAAGTCTCGCCTTTTGTCCTAGCTTAACTCTGATTCCTCTTTTCAACTGAATCAAATAGGGTTATGCGTGCTGCCCTTTGGCAAGCGGGACTGATCTTGTCGCCATCGTCGAAAACTCGCGATGAGTGACGCCAGTAAGGGAACCTTGAATGACGTTCAGTGTTTCTGCCGGGTACTCTCAGTAAGCGCCTGATTTCCGTTAACGCTACTGCTTTTGTAACAGCTTTAAGGATTACGATGGCCTGCTTTCTCGTCACCGGCGGGGCTGGTTTTTTAGGCTCGCATCTGGTCGACGCATTGCTGAAGCAAGGCCACCTGGTACGCGTACTGGATGATCTATCGAGTGGATCCCGAGAGAATCTTCCGCGGCAGATCGAATTTTTGCAGGCAGATGTTACCGATCCGGCGGCTGTCGAAGCGGCGTTCGATGGCATCGACGGCTGTTTTCACTTAGCTGCAATCGCCTCTGTCGTGCGATCCAACAGCGATTGGCTGCGCACGCATGAAGTAAATCTTACTGGCACGATCAACGTTTTCGACCGCGCACGGCGCTTGTGCAGCCGTCGAGAGATTCCCGTCGTTTACGCCTCGTCGGCTGCAATTTATGGAGATTGCGGCGCCATTCCAATCGGCGAGAACGCCCCGATGGCACCGCTAAGTGCTTATGGTGCGGATAAGAGCGCCTGCGAACTCCACGCGCGGGTCGCCGGCACAGTCCATAAAATACCGACGGTCGGATTACGCTTTTTTAATCTTTACGGGTTGCGGCAGGATGTCCGTTCGCCCTATTCGGGGGTGATTGCGTGTTTTGCCAAGCGACTGAGAAATGGCGCCCCCGTCGAGATCTTTGGCGACGGCGAGCAGGTTCGCGACTTCACGTATGTCGAAGATGCAGTGACTGCGCTCTGCCGAGCTTTGGATGCGGCGAGCGCGGACGCCCCGGTATACAACGTTTGCACCGGCAAGGGGACCACCGTGCGGGTTCTCGCCGAGACCATGGCGCAGCTTTATCGCGTAGACCTTGTCGCCTTTCATCGCCCGCCACGTTCGGGTGACGTGCGGGTGTCGCTAGGGGATCCAAGGCGTGCCGCGCACCGACTCGGCTTTATCGCAAAGACCACACTCGCCGACGGCCTCGCCACTACCCTTGATGTGCCGCACTATCCCGCCGAGCTCGAACCGCAGACCGTTGACTGACTAGACTAGGGCCTGAGCTAGGGCGCCGCCGGCCCGGCAATATTTTAGGCACTGCGCTGGGACCGAGTTTGGCGGAAAGTCTGGCGACCCCGGCAGGATTCGAACCTGCGACCACTCGCTTAGAAGGCGAGTGCTCTATCCGGCTGAGCTACGGGGTCCCGCTCCGACCCGCCTTATCGCATCCCGCGGAGGCCGTCGGCAATCCCGGCGACGGTCTTGACAAGGGCTCAGACCGGAACCCGATCGTAGCGGAAATTGTCGGCGTAGCTCTTCTGCTTTGGCGTGCGCTCGTGCGGCTCGATCACGGCATAGTCAAGGCCGTGTCTGGTGGCGAAGGCCACCGCCTCCTCGAAGGTGTCGAAGCGCAGATGGATCTCGTTGAGCGTGTCCTCTGCACTCGCCCATCCCATCAGTGGAT
>JAFASL010000779.1 GCA_019244535.1 Alphaproteobacteria bacterium | reverse complement strand
TCACGAACTGAGCGTCGTAAATATCAGGCTATTGGAGAGGAATATTCTAAATGAAAGTCAGTATTGGGATGGGTCTTTGTGTGATTGGCATCATTTTCTGGGTGGTGCCTCTTGTCGCCACGTTGGTACGCGTGCATCCCACAGTCGTATCTCTCGGTGTCATATTAGGTGGACTAACAATTATGAGTGGAATCGCCTTGATTTGTTTGCCAAATTATCGGGTCAAAGTTCGCTATTTCGAGAAGGGACCGGGTATTTGACTGGGCAGAGGTTTGGCCGAGTTTTGCCGATCATAACCACCCGCCCGAGAGCACAGCACCGGTGTCACGCGCCGAGTTCCTCGACCCTAGGCAATACCTCGCGGCTGAACATAGTCAGGTTGGCGACGGTATCGTCGTGATCCAATAGACCGCCCTGCCCCATCATCAGCAGATGGCCGAAGCCGCCGACATGGTCGTAAAACGCCCGCAGCTGGGCGAAAACATCGTCGGGCGTGCCCGCGAAGACGAGGCCGGCGTCGATCGCGTCAGCAACAGTCATCGTGCGCGGGTCGATGTTGCGGCCGTCGCGCGATTGGATGCGCCCGGCGCGGAACCCGGCGCCACTGGCCTTGATCGCCTGTGCGCTCTGCGCCGGCGACGCATAGCCGGGCGGGTTCATAAATTGCGGCGCGACAATGCCCGAGGTGCGGCTGTACCCCAAGATTTGGTCGGCCCGCCGCTCGCCTTCTTCCCGTGTGTTGCCGACGCCGATCAGCGCCATATAGGCGAGCCGCTGCGGCGTCATCGGGCGGCCCACCTCGGCCGCCCTTCTGCGATAGGCCTCGAAGATCGGCGGTGTGCGCACCCAGCCGGTATTGAGCACGCCGATCGTCATGCCCCGCTCGGCCGCCTCCATTGCGCTCCCCGTGCTGCCGACCGGCATCCACACCGGCGGGTGCGGCTGCTGCCACGGCCGCGGCCAGACATTGACCTGCCGGTAGTGGAAATGCGTCCCCTCCCAATTGAACGGGCCGTCATGGCTGGTCATTGCCTTCAGGATCAGGTCATGCGCCTCCCAGAAGCGGCTCGCCAGCTCGGCCGGATTGGTATTGGCGGGCGATATTTCAAACGGCACGCCCTTCACAAAACCCATCTCGATGCGGCCGCGCGAAATCACGTCGAGCATCGAATATTCCTCGGCGACGCGGATCGGGTCGTTGCGATTGCCGATCGGCATGCCGAGTGCGAGGAGCCGCACCTTTTTCGTCTCGCGCGCCAGTATCGCCATCGGGATCGTGCACACCGAGTCGGCGCAGGTCGCGGTCGCGTGGTGCTCGTTGGTCATGATGTTGATGCCGAGCTCGTCGCACAGCGCCCACTCGTCGAGGTAGCGGTGGTAGAGATCGGCGCCGATTTTCGGGTCGAAGAGCCGGCTCGGGATCACGACGCGGTACGAGTCGCCGAGCTGCGGCCATGCCGGATGGTAGGCCATCTCGCTGAAATGCCAGACCTGCATCACAATACCTCCGCACGCGCGAAGCGCTCGATTGCATTGGTGATCTCATTGGGCCGCTCGATCTGCGGATAATGCCCGGCTTCGGGGATCGGCTCGAAGTGGGCATCGGGCAGCGACCGGCAGAGCTTACGGCCGTAATCGGGCGCAACGATGCCGTCATTTTCGCCCCAGATCACTAAGCTCGGCACGCGAACCCGGTGCAGCCATTGGCGAAGGCCGGGATCGTGCATGTATGGGCGCCAGCCATAGAGCGCCGCGGCTTGCCGGTCGCGGGCGACCGCCGTGGCCTCATCGTCGTCGAGCCGGCTGTAATCCGGCGCAAAGCGCTGCGGATCGAAGAAGGCGCGCCGCAATAGTTCGTCGCCCGGCAGCGCGTAAATATCGGCAATCTCGCGCTCTTCGCGCCCGCCGAACTTGACGCCGAGAGAGCCGATCAGCACGAGCCGGTCGATCGCAGCGCAGCAGCGGACGCACATTTCCAGCGCGATCCACCCGCCCAACGAGGCGCCGGCCAAGGTGACGTTGCCGAAGTCCCGGCGCTCGAGCAGGTCGAGATAGAGATAGGCGAGGTCGTGGACGGTGCGGAACCCGTCCGGCCGTCCGCTGTCGCCAAACCCCGGATGGCGCGGGACGACCACCTGCCAGTGCCGGGCGAGCCGATCGAAGAATTCCTGGTGCTGTGCGAAATAGTCCTCGCCGTGAAGGAACAGCAGCGGCGGCCCGGCGCCGGCCGTCAGCATCTCGAGCCTGACGTCGCCCATTTGGATGCGCTCCATTCTCCGTCCCTCTCCCGCGGCTCCGCCTTCATCGTGACCCGTCGGCTAGTGCTCGCGGAGATTTATTCCCCGATGCGGCATTTTGTCCTAAGCTGGTGGGCCTTGGCGGTCCTCCCCAGGGGTCCCTTCGAGGTCCCCTTGAGACGACCCCGCGCCAAGTCATGCGAGGCCTGCGATGAATGTCGAGAATATTCTGCGCACCA
>JAFASL010000758.1 GCA_019244535.1 Alphaproteobacteria bacterium | reverse complement strand
GTTGCCGGGTTGTAGACATCGCCCCAGCGCCCGCTCGTTCCCTCGGCGCGCTTTCCTTCGATATAGTGGTGGATGTCGCTCATGCCGTTTCCCGCCGTTTCGTCTGTCGTGGACCACATCATAGGTCCGCAGCTGTCTCCGCGGCAGCGGATTCTCGCTGCGAGATGACGTGACGTTCCTATTCGGCAAGCTCGTTTGGACGGTGGTGCAGCCCGGCAACCTGTTTCTGCTGTGCCTGCTCGCGGGGCTTCTGATCTTCCTCATGTCGCGCGGCCGGCGCGGCAAGGTGCTGGTGGGCGTCGCCGCGGTAGGCTTCGCGCTGTTCGCGATAGCGCCGATTGGCCAGGCAATGCTCCTCAGCCTCGAAGAGCGGTTGCCGCGTCCCGCCCGGCTCCCGGACAGGATCGATGGGATCCTCGTCCTCGGGGGCGCCGTAGACCCGGCTCTGTCGCTGACCTATGGCGAGGCGGTATTCAACGGTTCGGTAGCGCGGTTACTCGGCGGGATTGCGCTCGCCCGCCGCCATCCCGAGGCAAAGCTTGCCCTGATCGGCGGCGAGGGCGCGTTCATCCCGGTCGGGCTCCCCGAGTCGCGGGCCACGTTGGGCTTTGCCGTCGAGCAAGGAATCGACCCTGCGTGTCTCATCCTCGAGGAGCGTTCGCGCAGCACGCACGAGAATGCGGCATACGCCAAGGAGATGATCCGGCCCGCGCCGGGCGAGACTTGGGTTCTCGTCACTTCGGCATTTCACATGCCTCGTGCGTTCGCATCCTTTGCGGCGGTTGACTGGCCGGTCATTCCCTATCCGGTCGATTACAAAGTCGATCCGCGAACGGGCCTGCGCCCGAGGTTTAACCTTCTTGAGGGGCTCGGCGCGGGCACCCTCGCGGGCAAGGAATGGGCCGGGCTTGTGGGCTATCGGCTCATGGGATGGACGAGACAGCTGTTGCCTGGGCCAACCGAAATCAAAAGCCGTTCAGCGCGCTGATCGCAGAGAACACGCTCCATACGACGAGCAAGGTGACGCCACTCCAATAGACGAACCGGTACATCAAGCTCCCCCCGGGGCCCCGAGAAACATCTGAACGGTTATAGGTAGCGCCGGCTCATTTCTTCCCCAGTTCGGGCTTGCTACAGCTGTATCACACCCCCGGCGAGGTTTGGAGCGTTGCGCATCACCGCGGCGATATCGGCGCGCACTTTGGCAGAACGGCGGTAGTATTGGTGGCTCGCATCGGGCGGATCGAGCAGATTGTAATCTCCAACCTCGGCGCAGTTCAGCATCCGGAACTGCACCTTCGGGTATACTGCTGTATCCGTCTCGTGTATCGGGCCATCATGGCCGAGCCGCAAAATAAAATTGACCGCGACGCTGAGATAAAGCGCGATGTCGCGGACGCTGTAATAGATCGATGTTCTTGGGGTGAGTTGCGGCAACCGGCTCAGTCTTGCCGCCATCGGCAAAGTGAAGCTGTCCCACCGCTCGTCGGCCGCCGCCAGCAGCACCTCATCAAACAATGTACCGGCCGAGTAGTTGTGGGCGAACCAGCTTTCCACCGCCCCCGCCAGCGCAAAATTGCCCATGCTGTGGGCGAGCAGAAACACCCGCCTCCCCTGGTTCCGCACCTGTGTCAGCATCGGCTGAAGATTGGTGAAGAAGCTCGCGATGTGAAACGCGGAGCGGCCCGCCTGGCTCTGGTCCCGCAGATAGTCGTCGGGCAACAGATGCGGCGGCGCGGCGATCAGTTGTCCCAAAGACGGCCAGCTGAAGGCGATGACGGTGGTGTCGGCGGCATTCGTGCCCGAGGCGGCGAGCCATTCGCGATTGTAAGCCGCGCGGGCGATCGCGTTTAGAAACGAATTGGCGAAACCATGGATGAAGATGAGGATGTTCTTGCCCGAACCGACGATATCCTGAACGAAACCGGCGGCAAAACCCCCAGGCTGTGGATTGGAGATGGCGGCAATCGTGCCGCTGTTCTCAAGCGTCAGGTCAGTGCCCTGGACAAAGGCCGCAGCATAGGTGATCTGGCTCGCATCCGTTGGCGGGATGATATCTGCCCCGTAGCTGTGCCAGTCGGTCGTCGGGCCTTGCGCGACACGGTTCGCGGCAAAATACACCGTCACATTCGCCATCGGCCTCGCCCCCGCTTTGCTGTTCCGCCGCCGCGGCGACGATTATGCCGTAATCGCCCTCGGGTTGATTGACAAAAACAAGACGGCCCGCGACAACCCAGCCCGGACGGAACGCAGCAGGAGTGACGGATGGGCATGCTCGACGGGCGGGTGGCGATTTGCGCGGGAGCCGGCCGCGGTGTCGGCGCCGAGGTCGCCAAGCTGATGGCGGCGCACGGCGCCAAAGTCGTCATCAATGATCCCGGCACCAGCGGCAGCGGGGAGGGCGCCGACGAGACGCCCGCGCAGCAGATCGTCAACCAGATCAAGGCGGCGGGCGGCGAGGCGGCCGCCAATTATGGGTCGGTCGCCAAATTCGACGATTGCCTGGCGATGGTCCAGCAGGCCCGCGACACTTTTGGCGGCCTGCATATCGTCTTCAACGCCGCCGGCATCCTGCGCGACAAGATGTTCCACAACATGTTTCCCGAGGACTGGCAAGCGGTCATCGACGTGCACCTGACCGGCCATTTCAACATCAACCGAGCGGCGATCAATCTGTTCCGCGAGCAGAATTACGGGCGGATCATCATGGTGTCGTCGACCTCGGGTCTGCTCGGCAATATGGGGCAGTGCAATTATGGTGCGGCGAAGCTCGGGATTGTGGCGCTGGCCCGTATCGTCGCAATGGAGAACGCCTCCAAGGGCATCACGGTCAACGTGATTTGCCCGTCGGCCGACACCCGGATGACCCGCTCCGTGCCGGCCCCGAAAGATCCGCAGGCGGCGGCGTTGCGCGAGGAGCGGCTTCGCCGCAGCCGTGCCGATGCGATCGCGCCGCTCTGCGTCTTTCTCGCCTCCGAACAGGCGGGCAACGTCAACGGCCAGGTCTTTCACCAACGCGCCGGCGAGCTTTCGCTCTACGGCCACATGCGGCCGGTCCGCATGGTACATCGTCAAGGCGGGTGGACACCGGAAACGCTCGCCGAGATAGCCATCCCGGCGCTTGCTCCGCAATTCACGCCGCTCGGTGACGGCAGGGCGGTCCATCCGGGGCTGCCGATGGAGTAACCGCGGCGCACCGGCCGTTGGCTTCTTCCCGCGATAAGAGGATCAATAGAGAGGTGCTGGTTGCGGTGGCGATCATCGTCGCCGTGATCGTCTATGGTTCTCTCTACCCTTTCACATTCCGCCGGCCCGAAGCCGGCGCTGGCCCGCTGCGAAACCTTCTGCAGAGTTGGGCAGAAACCCCGCATCGCGGCGATTTTGTCGCAAACGTGTTTCTGTACCTGCCGCTCGGGTTTTTCGGCAGCCTTGCGAGCGCCGGACGCGGTCGCGCGTTGCCGCGGGTCATGCTTGTTACGCTCGCTGGCGGCGCCCTCAGCGTAACCATGGAGCTCGCACAATACTTCATCGCCGAGCGGGTATCGGCGGCGGTCGACGTTTATGCGAATCTGACCGGGACGATGCTCGGCGCCATCGCGGGCAACATAGCCGGCGGCGATCTTTTCTTGCGGTCATTTCGCCAGGCCGCCGCCCAGCGCGTTCCTTGCCTGTTGCTTGCATTGTGGCTCGGCTACCGCCTTTATCCCTATGTGCCGACAATCGATCTCCACAAATATTGGCAAGCCGTAAGGCCGGTTTTTTTGTATCCGCGTCCCTCGGAATATGACCTGTTTCGCTACTCTGCGCTGTGGCTGACCGTCGGCAGCCTGCTCGAGGAACTCGGCGGAGCGCGGCGCGGCCGGCTGCTCTTTCTGCCGTTCATAATTATCGTGCTGGCCGCCAAGGTGGTCATCGTCGGCAAAACATTGAGCGCCGCCGAGATTGCCGGCGCTGCAGGCGCGCTGGCATTTTCGGCGGCGCTCGCCGTCATCGCCGGCGAGCGAATCCGCGTGAGGGTCGTCACCCTAATCTTCGCGGCTTGCGTCGTCGCCGAGCGACTGGCGCCGTTCCAGTTCACTATGTACGGCCGGGAGTTCGTCTGGGTCCCATTCCATAGCTTCCTCTACGGGTCGCTCGAGCTGAACGTCATTTCGTTCCTGGAGAAGGCGTTTCTCTATGGCGCTCTGATTTGGCTCCTCCATAGGAGTGGGCTGCCGCTCGCAGCGTCAGTTGGCCTCGTCGCGACCATGCTCGGTTTCACGAGCTGGGCGGAAACCTACCTTCCGGGCCGCTCGGCGGAGATTACCGACGCCCTAATGGCGCTGCTTATCGGTGCAATCCTTGCCGTCGTCAAAACGCCCAGCGCGGATGCCCGCAAAGGAACGGCCGAGGTGAAGCAAGGGGTTTGATCGGCCGCATTCTTGCAAGATCGGGGACGCAGATTTGAGCCTCGCCACGCTGTTGCGTTAGGCTTGCGTTCCGCCTTCCAGGTCGGAAGTCATCAAATGGCGTTCGCGCCAATGAAAAGCAGGCAGCACGACTGATGAAACTGCTGTTTTTGGCCGTGCTGTTGTTGGTCGCCGGGACGGCGGCGGCAGATCCGCCGCCCAATGCCGATCCCGCTCTTGCGCCTTGGTTTCGCAGCCTCGTTCAGCCGGGGACCAGCATATCGTGCTGTTCGGTAGCGGATTGCCGGGCGACCGAGTATCGCATGGAAGGAGATCATTACGAGGCGCTGATCGGCGACAACTGGTTCGCCGTTCCGCCCGACAAAATCCTTCAGCGCACTGACAATCCGACCGGCCGAGCGGTGGTGTGCTGGACCCCGCAAAGGGGGATCATCTGCTTTGTTCGGGCGACCGAATCGTAAAGAAGGCCGCGCGCGCTTATTGCGGATTGCTCGGAATAGCGGGTAAGCCGGGAGAGCCTGGGTTGCCAAAGCCGCCGCGCCCCGGGGGCCTCGCGTTCGGCAGCGTCGCATTCGGTGTGGCGTTAGGCAAGGGCACAGGCTCCGCACCCAACAATGGCACGCCGATCATCTGCTGAGGACCGCCCGAGCGGGCCCCGGCCGGCCGAACCAAGGCTTCGAGTTGCCGGTCGCTCAGCTTTACCCGATAAAACTTCTCGTAAAACTCGCGGACATTGCTCCGCAGATCCTCTTGATACTGATCGGGATAAAATAGGGCAGTGAGCCAGTAGAGCCCGATGATACGGTTGACGCCCGGAGGATCATCGATCCAGCCAAAGGGATTGCCTGGAGCAAGATAGACCCGTTTATTGGCGACGGCGGACAGGCCTCGCCACGTCGTGCTGCGTTGCAAAGCGAGGTAAAAGCTTCTTTTCTGGGCGATCACAATTGCTGGGTTCCACGCGAAGATCTCGTCTCTGGTAACCCATTTCAGTTCGCCGCGGCCGAGTCGCGCGGCGACATTGATGACGCCCGCCTGGTCGATGGCGGCCATCGCTTGCGAGCCGGCCAGACCGGTCTCGAGACCGTCTGGTCCACGCCCGTAATAGACGAGGGGCCTCTCATCTGCCGGAGCGATCAGCAGTCTGCCGCGCAATGCATCGATCGCGTTATCCGCATAGTTGGCGAGATCGTTGCCGCGCTCGACTACACCGAGCATAGCACCGACAGTACGCAAGGTTCGGGGCGTGGCTTGGATGTCACTATCGAGAAGGATGTATGGGACCCCGGTCTGCTGTTGGATTTGGTCGGCACGCGCCGCGACTTCCGGCGAGACCGGGCCTGCCTCGATGACAAGGTCAGGGCGCACACGGGCTACCGTTTGGACCATTTCCGCCGTATTGGTCGGGCTTGATCCGAGGATTGGCAGCCGGGCAAACTTTGCTGGAAGATAGGCCCGCTGCTCGCGAGACAGTCCAGCGCTCCATCCCAAGAGCTTTTCCGGAGCCAGCACGAAGACGAGGACATCCGCTGCCGGATTGGCGGTCATGACTCGCCCGACCCGATCAGGAACCTCGACGTAGCGCTCGGCCGCGTCGACAAACCCGGCCGCTTGGCCTGACTTGGCGGCGAGCATCATCAGAAGGATTGTCATCCATATGGCAGGCGACCGCTGCGGCATTCGCACCGCCTCGCAAAAGTATCACAGAATTCGACTATAGCTCCTGAGGATCGGCAGGCAAGCGGCCAACGCTTCCGGCCCTGCGATCGCAGCAGCAGCCAGCCGTGCGCTAATTATTGCGTTTTGCGGGTTGCGATCAGCCGCTCTACGGAGGCGCGCAACTCACGGTGTAATTCCGCCCATTGCGGGCGCCCCAGCAACGTCTCGGAACCAAAAGCGTTCGGCAGCAATTCGGTGATGGTCGAGATGACGATGCTGTCTAATCGGGCGTTGCAACAGATTACCCGGACATTGCAGTTCGCCCGCTGCGCGGCCTCTGCGATGAGCTGACGGCACGATCCGCAAGGGGCGACTATTCCCGATGCATCGGCAGAGCGGGTGAAATCGAAGCCCACGACCGCAATAGCCTCAATCTCTGGATCGCCCATGGAGTTTGCCAGGCTCAGCGCAGCCGCCTCGGCGCAGATGGTCAGGCCAAAAGAGGCGTTCTCCAGATTTGCGGCGGCATAGATCGCTTCCGAGTTGCTGCGTACGGCCGCGCCCACCGCGAACAGCGAATAGGGCGCATAGGCTCTGGCAGTAGCCTCCTGCGCCATCTCAACGAGTTCCCGGTCGCGACGATCGAGCGCGTGCGAGGCAGCCGCTTCTTGCGCGGCTCTAGCGAAAGGCGTCATTTCAGCAGACCGGCGTGTCTATGCAGCACGTCCTGTATGGCTTGAACTGGCGGATGGGGTGGCGGCACCTTATTGGTCGCGGCTTTTTGGTTGTGCTTTGTCCGCGATATTTCGAACTGAGCGGCGTGCAATGCGATCGGGGAACCGGCTGTGGCAGCAGCGCGATTTTCCGGTGGGGCTGCCGGCGACGGCTCCTCGGAAAGTGCAGTAACCGAAAGCGCTTGGTTCTGCGGCTCGTCGCTGGTGCCAGGGCTTATCGATTCGACTGGTATTGGTCTTTGATTTGCGCCGGCTGTAACTCGGCTCTCCGGGCCAACGGCCCCATCGTTAACCATGCCGGTGCCCCCCGCCGGTTGACCAGGCTCGAAAAGCAGCGGGCCGGCGAGCCGATGCAGCCTATCCGTCGATTGATAAAGCCAAGGGATCTCCGCAGAGGAGGCGTTAAAGCGGTCGCTGCCCTCGCTCGAACCGGTCACTAGTGTGGCTGATCGCGGTACAAGGCAAAGAAGGCTGGCGCCAAAAAAAACCGCGATGATCCAAGACGCGATCAGCCCGACCGAGATCAGGTGCCCCAGCGAGCCGATCGATTTGCCAAGCGGAAGTGTTCTCCGGACCAGCCCCCAGGCTTGGGTTTCTCGCGGAAGTGTGCGCTCCGACTGGGGATCGGCACCGGTTGCAGACATTCATTAATATTACACAATGCGACTGCAGAAGCAACGACCCGCAAGGATAATGCGGGGATTTTCACAACAATGCACCGCGAAAGCGGGCGAATCGCCTCCCTCCACAAAGCGCTGGCTTCCGTGATTCACTCGTCGAGAGCCGCTTGAAGATCGGCGACCAAATCCTCTGGATCCTCGATGCCGACCGAGAGGCGCAACAGGTCGCGTGGCACTGGGCTGTCGGCGCCTTCCACCGAGGCGCGGTGCTCGATCAGGCTCTCGACTCCTCCGAGAGACGTAGCGCGTTTCCAAATCTTAACGCGGGCCGCCGCGCCGATTGCCGCCGAGGTGCCGCCGCGTACGCGCAAGCTGAGCATGCCGCCGAAACCGCCGGTCATCTGCCGCGCTGCCACCATATGGCCGCGGTGTCCAGGCAGCCCCGGGTAAAGTACCTCCAAAACCCGCGGGTGCTGCGATATAGCATCGGCGATCTGCTGCGCCGAGCGGCAGGCGCGCTCGACCCGCGGGAACAAGGTTCGCATACCGCGCAGCAGCAGGTAGGCTTCAAAGCTGCCAAGAATTGCACCCCCGCTGCTGCGCGCGACGCGGAGGCGCTCCCAAAAGGGGTCCTCCCGGGCGATGGTCAAAGTTCCGGCGATCACGTCGCTATGGCCGTTTAGGTATTTTGTCGCCGAGTGCATGACGAGGTCGGCCCCGAGCGCAAGCGGTCGAGTCAGTACCGGGGTGGCGACGGTGCTGTCCACCGCGAGCAATGCACCGGCGGCATGCGCGATCTCGGCTGAACCGGCGATGTCCGTCACTGACCAGAGGGGGTTTGCCGGGGTTTCGACCCAAATTAGGCGCGTCAGCCCGGGGCGGACGGCGCGCCGAAGCGCGTCCAGGGAGGTTGCATCGACAAAATCGACCCCAATACCTCCGGATTCAGCGAAATTCCGTAACCAGCTGCGCAATCCCCAATACATGATTTGTGGCGCCACCACATGGCTGCCTCGAGGCAAAGATTGAAAAACGCTGGCCGCCGCAGCCATCCCGGAAGAGAACAGCAGGCTCGCCGCGCCGCCTTCGAGCGCGGTCAGCAGTGCCTGCGGCTGGTCGTAACTCGGGTTGTCGGCGCGGGCGTAGCTACGGCCTCGGCGGTATTGGTTGTCCGGGTCTCGCAGAAACGTCGTGGCCGTGTAGATCGGCAACACGATGCCGCCGGTTGTCGCGTCGGTCGAGCCCAGCGCCTGGGCCGCCAAAGTGGCGGGATGCAGCGATGTGCGAGTCATCCCGTTTCTGCCGCGGCGGTGCGCGCCTGGGCCACCGCATGGATCTGATCGCGCAAGGCGGGCTCCGTGCCGAATAGACGGTGCAGGTCCCGTGCCGCCAAGCTTAGCAACTGGCAATATCCCAGCGCCACAACATCAGCGTTCCGGCGGTCCGCCACAAGAAGAGCAAGCTCCCCAAAGAAATCGCCGCTGCCGAGGTGAACCGGGGTTGGTGAGATCCGCACCTCTACCGCGCCCGAGGAAATGAAATACATCGCATCCCCACGTTCTCCCTTATGCACGATGACCTCGTCGGGCACCGCAAGCTGCGGCCGCAGCATTCGTGCTACAGCATGCTGAGACTTCGGGTCGAGTGCCGCGAACATCGCGACCCGGCCGACCAGCTCCTCGCGTTTTAGGCCGAGATCGAGGGTCGGGCGCATCTCGACGGCTCGGCGTCGCGGTCGTAGCTTACGCTGGAGGTCCTCATATATGTCCTGATTGATAATCGACTCGGCACGCAGTCGCCGGTACCGCTCTTCTTCCAGCCGCGCCGCCATTCGTGCGAGAAACTGCAGCTCCAGCTGACGCGCGTAGGTCGGGTATTGCAGTTTCAGCGCCGCGATTGCGCGATCGATCGCGGTGAACCGTTGATCCAGCTGCTGCGCCATTGCCGTCCTCGGGCCGGCGCCGAATACTTCTTCGATCTGCTCTCGGTTGAACGCGATGACATTTTGCAGCACGAAGCGGGTGGCCAGCTGGACCTCGAACCGATCACCGAGCAGGCGGGCGAGGGGCCGCGCGATGCCGAGCCGGTGATGTATCGCGCGCGACAAGCGCAGGGCTGCGTTGAATTCCAGAATGCGCGCAGCAGCCCTTTGGTATCCTGCCACGCCATCGCTTCGCGCTCCGTCTCGGAGCCTTGCGGCATGAGCGAGGAGGGCGGCGGCTACTCGCCGCGATACGGTCCGGCTCTCGAAGTACTCAAGACAGAATTCCTGTTCACGATCGGCCAAAACGTAGAGCGCCACACGCTCTCTCAACGTGGCGGGGAGTTCGCCTCTTTCGGAGATGGCGCCGATCGGGTCGCCACCATGGCCACCATAAACTTTTGCCACCTCGGCGACGATCTCGGGCGAGATCTGATGTTGACGCCCAACGGTCTCGATTTCTTGCGGGATCGAGGAAAGCGATAGCCCGATCACCCGCTGGCTGACTGCGATTTCCGCCGGAGCCAGGCTGCTGATCTTGAGAAGGCGCATCAGCGGCCGCATTGTCGGTGCCGTGACCAATAGTGTAAACAGAACAAACCCTGTTGCGAGGATCCCGACAAACTGTCGAACCTCGGGGGGCAATGCCGTATTTTCGGCCGCGGCCAGCGCCAAAGCGAGAGAGACCGCGCCGCGCATCCCTCCCCACAACATGACGAGCTTGTGCTCGCGGTCGATCGGTTTGGCGATCCCGGCGAAGCTGAGCATCGGAATGAGCCCATAGAGCGTCAGAGCGCGGGCGATGAGAGCTGCGATCACCAGTGCGGCCAGCAGACCGAGATCGCTCCAGCTGGCCTTTTCGAGAAGGTCGGGAACCTGCATCGCCGCAAACAAAAAGATCAGCGAGCTCGCCCAGAAGGCCAGCTGCTCCCAAGTCACGACGAGGCTTTCCCAATTGGAGGGCGACAAGCGGCGCCGGCCGCCGGCGCTGACGGCCAGCGCCGCGGAAGCGACCGCGACGACACCGGAAACCCCGATGTAATGATCGCAGACAACAAAGATCACATAAGCGAAGGCGATGGTGAGCGTCGCCTCGGCCAAACGGCTCGCCCGCAAAATCGGGATAAAGAGCGTGATGCCCCACCCGGCGATGTACCCGGCGGCGAGACCGCCGCCAAACTGACGCACAAAGGTGACGAATCCATCGAGCGGATTTGCGGGTCGGTCGCTAGCCATCATCGCGACGACGAGCGAATAGATCGCGATCGCGGCGGCGTCATTGAACAGGCTCTCGCCCTGCACCAGGGTCGACAACCTGCGAGGCGCACCGATGTCGTGAAAGATTGCCACGACAGCGACCGGATCGGTGGTCGCAATGATCGCACCAAGGATCACGCAGGCCAGAAGACCGACCGGAGCAATGGGCCAAAGGGCGAGCCCGACGACAAATGTGCAAACGATCACTCCGATGACGGCCAGCAGGAGAACCGGCGCGACCTCGTCGCTCAATTGCCTCACATCGACATTGAGCGCCGCCTCGAACAGAAGCGCCGGCAGGAAGACATAGAGGAGCGATTCCGCGCTGAGCCCGAAATCGTGCAGCCAGCTTACGACATCGCCAATGATGCTGCCGGGCTGGGCCGCAGGGGGGAGGTTGG
>JAFASL010000718.1 GCA_019244535.1 Alphaproteobacteria bacterium | reverse complement strand
AATCGATAGTTTGCGCTGCTTGAAGAAGACATGGCGCGCCAGCGTCAACCCGTTGCTGTGGATGCCGCTGCTCTCGACTCCGATAATTACGTCGCCGGGCACGAGGTCGCGGCCGGTGATGATGCGATCGAGCGGCACGATGCCGATTGCCGTTCCGACCAGGTCGAAACCACGCATTACGTCTCTGAGCGGCGAAATCTCGCCGCCGGAGATCGAGACTCCCGCCTGCTTCGCGCCGGCCGAGAGGCCGATCGCGATCGCGCCGAGCATGTCGGCGTCGGATTCCTCGACCGCAATGTAATCGACAAGCGAGAGCGGCCGCGCGCCGACACAGAGGAGGTCATTGACATTCATCGCCACGCAGTCGATGCCGATCGTGTCATAGCGGCGCATCATCTGCGCGATAACTGACTTTGATCCGATCCCGTCGGTGGAAATCGCAACGCCGATGCCGCCGACATCGATGACGTTCGCGAAATATCCGATGTCGAGCTGGACGGCGCCGACCTCGCTTGCAGGGGGCCACGTCGCCCTGATGCGCTCGATAATCTGGTGGAGGCCGGATTGCGTCGCGGCGGTATCGACGCCGGCTGTTTTATAGAGGCTGTCGCTGGGTTTCATGGCACTGCTCCGGCGGCACTGCTGGTATGCGTGATTAGACGCGCGGCGATCCGCCGCGTAAACTGCCGTGCAAACCAAGACGGAGGATCATCTGATGACCACACCGGAAGTGCGCCCGCTCGGCAAGGCTCTCGGCACCGAGGCGCTCGGCGTCGACTTGTCCAAGCTCGACGACCCGACATTCGCCTGGATAGAGCAGACATTTGCAGAGCATCCGGTGCTGGTCTTCCGCAACCAGAAGCTCGGCGCCGGCGACATCGCGGCGTTCGGACGACGGTTTGGAGCGCCCCGTATCCATTCGCTCGTCAGCTATCGGCACGAGGAATATCCCGAAGTGTCGTGGCTGCGGAATGTCGACCAAGAGGGCAATGTCGACTGGTACGGGGTCAAGCGCGCGACCGACTGGCACACCGACTCGACTTACGAAGAAGTGCCGCCGCTGCTGGCGATGCTGCACGCGCTGGAAATCCCTTCGAGCAAGGGTGGCACGATGTTCGCGGATATGCGCGCCGCTCACGACGCGCTGCCGCAGCAGATGAAGGATCGCCTGGCCAACCTGGTCGGGCTCCATGGCCGCACCGATGGGCCCGCCGGCGCCCGTCTCTACGATCCGGAAGAGGAGATGCGCCGGACCGACAAGAAATATCCCGAGCAGCGCCGCCCGGCGGTGATCAACCATCCCGTCAGCGGCCGCCCGATCCTGTTTGTCAACCCGATGCACACGCACGGCTTCGAGGGGATGGGCCGCGAGGAGGCGTGGGAGCTGATCGAGGAGCTCGCCGCGCACGCTACGCAGGAGCGCTTTACGTATTATCACTCCTGGCAGGTCGGCGATTTGCTGATCTGGGACGAGCGGGCGACGATGCACCGCGGCGCCGGGGACTATCACCCCGAAGAGCGCCGCATCATGCTGCGCACGATCGTCTACCCGAACTGAGCTGGGCGGAGCATCGCCCGCCGGGCGCTCGACATCGAAGAGCCGGGATCTATAGTTGGCAAGGTTTAAATTGCTATATTTGCATGCTTGCTATGTGAATGGATAGAACCCACCAAAGGGTGAACCTCTCGCCTATAATCCCTGCAAAAACAGGTGGGCGGTTTGGCAGGTAGAGCGAGGAGAACACTTGTAAGATGAGGGTTGATCAGGCCGTCAATATCGAAGACCTGCACCGCATGGCGAAACGGCGGCTGCCAAAAATCGCGTTCGATTTTATCGAGGGAGGGCTCGAGGACGAGCGCGGGCTCGAACGCAACACTTCGGCATTCCAAAAACATCTCCTGTTGCCGCGATACCTGGTCGATGTTTCGAAGCGCGATCAGACGGCGACTTTGTTTGGGCGCACCTATGCGAGCCCGTTCGGCATTTCGCCGACCGGCGGGGCGGGGCTTTTCCGCCGCGGCGGCGATCTGATGCTGGCCGAAGCCGCCTGCGACGCGAACATCCCTTACATCATGTCTGGCGCCAGCAACGACTCGATAGAGGCGGCCGCGAAAATCGCGCCGAAGAACGCCTGGTACCAGCTCTATGCGGCGAACGACGCCAAGATCCGCGAGGACATGATCCGCCGCACCGCCGATGCCGGGCTCGACGCGTTGGTGCTGACGGTCGATGTTCCGGCGAGCTCAAAGCGCGAACGCAACATCCGCAACGGCTTTGCCAATGTGCGCGGTGGGCTATTCCAGGCACTGAGCCTCAAACCGTCGATACTCCTGGAATCATTGACGCATCCCGGCTGGATCGTCGAATATCTGCGGCATGGCGGCGGCACACCGATGCTGCAAAACTGGCAGCCATACGCGGTGAACGGCGCCAACGCCGAGGCGGTCTACAATTATTCCCGTTCGGTGATGCCGTTCAACGCGCAAACCTGGCGCGATCTCGAACATTACCGCCGGCTCTTCCCGCGCAACCTCGTCGTCAAAGGCATCATGGATCCGCGCGATGCATTGCGTTGCGCCGAAATCGGCTGCGACGGCATCATCGTGTCGAACCACGGGGGGAGGCAGCTCGATCAAGCGCCGGCCTCGCTCGACGTTTTGCCGGCGATCAACGAGGCGGTCGGCAGCAAACTGGCGGTGATGCTCGACAGCGGCGTCAGGCGCGGCGCCGACATCCTGATCGCGCTTTGCCTCGGAGCGCGGTTTGTCTTTATGGGCCGGCCGACGCTCTATGGCGCTGCCGCCGGTGGAATTTCGGGAGTGAAGAAGGCGATCTCGATTTTCCGCGAGGAGATCGACCTGGTCATGGCGCAGATCGGGTGTCCGAGCCTGGACCAGCTCGGCCCCGACTTCCTGTGGCGGGAGGATCGGTCACGCAATGTGTGATTAGCGTGGAACCGCTCTCACCCACCCAGCCCTGCAGGCTGGGTCCCCCCTCTCCCGCAGTGCGGGAGAGGGCCTGTGAGCCTCGCTTTGTAGCCCCTCTCCCGTATCACAGGAGAGGGTGCTGAGCGCAGCGAGGCGGGTGAGGATCACGCGACGATGGGAGTACCAATGAACCTTGATAGCGCGATCAACATCGAAGACCTGCACCGGATCGCCAAACGCAAATTGCCCCGGATCATCTTCGACTATATCGAAGGCGGGGTTGAGGACGAGCACGGGCTCGCGCGCAACGAGGCCGCGTTTCACAAGCACCGGCTGTTACCGCGCTATCTGGTCGACGTCTCCAAACGCGACCAGTCGGCAACCGTGTTCGGCCGCACCTATTCGAGCCCGTTCGGCATCTCGCCGACCGGCGGTGTCGGGCTCTACCGCCGGGAAGGCGAGGTGATGCTCGCCAAGGCCGCCGCGGAGGCGAACATTCCCTATATCATGTCGGGCGGCAGCAACGCCTCGATCGAAGAAGCCCTCAAAGCCGCCCCGCACAATGTCTGGTTCCAGCTCTATGCGGCCAAAGACCACGATGTCACCGATGCGCTGATCGGGCGGGCCCGGGACGGCGGCGTCGGCGCGCTGGTATTGACGGTAGATGTGCCGGTTCACCCAAAGCGCGAGCGCAACTACCGCAACGGCTTTCCCCGTGTTCGCGGCGGCGGCGTCATGGAGTCGCTGAAGCTGAAGCCGTCAATTTTATTCGAGGCGATCACTCATCCCGCCTGGGTGATCGAATACATAAGGCTGGGCGGCGCGCCGACGCTCGGCAATTGGGCTCCGCATGCCGGCAACGGCGCAACGACGTCGGAGGTCATCGCCTTCGGACGCGGACAGACCCCTGCCTCGGCGCAGACCTGGCGCGATCTCGAACGCTACCGGCGTCTGTTTCCCCGGCCGCTCATCGTAAAAGGGATCCTCAACCCGGCCGATGCGGTTCGCGCCGCGGAAATCGGGGTCGACGGGATCATCGTCTCAAACCATGGCGGCCGCCAGCTCGACCAGGCGCCGGCTTCGCTCGAGGCTTTGCCGGGGATCAAAGCGGCGGTCGGCGATAGAGTGACGGTGATGCTCGACAGCGGGGTTCGCCGCGGCGCCGACATCCTGATCGCGTTCTGTCTCGGCGCGCAGTTCGTGTTCTTCGGCCGCCCGACGCTTTATGGCGCCGTCGCGGGTGGGCTTCCCGGCGTCAAAAAGGCGCTCGACATCTTCCGTGGCGAGATCGACCTCGTGATGGCGCAGATCGGCTGTCCGAGCCTCGACCAGCTCGGTCCCGATTTCTTGTGGCGGGAAGATTGGACGCAGAACCGCTGACGCGGAGCCGCTAGATGGCTGGCACTTGCTCGGTCGACGGCAATGGCCTGTTGTCCAGCGCGCGCTCGATCTCCTCGATCGTGCGGCCTCGGGTTTCCATGCCAATCAGCCAGAAAGCCAGTGCGCCCAGAACGTACCAGGACGCGAAATAAATGAAGCCGGGGATCAGCGCGTCGAGGGTGGCCTGCGGGCTGACAAAATTTGACGAACCGGCGATCAGCGCCAGACCGGCGGGGCCGATAAACTTACCGAGATTGCCGACGCCATAGACGAACCCCATGCCGCTACCGCGCAGCCGGGCAGGCCACATCTCGCCCATATAGGGTCCGACGATCGAATAGTTGCCGCTCCCAAAGAAGCTCTGAATCAAGATCATCAGGAAAAATACCGAGATCCCCCCGATAAAGAGGCTGTGCAGATATCCGGCAAGGAACATGAACAGCGCCGCAGTCAGACAGCTGAAGATGCCTGACGCACGCCGCCCCCACGCGTCCGAAATCCACGAGCAGAAAAACCGGCCGACAATCGCCGAGAGACTGATCCAGATAACCAGTTTGGACGCCTCGGGCGCGGTGATGTTCAGCACCATCACAAACAGCGCGACTTGCCAGAGCGCGAGTCCGACCCCGCCCGTCTGGGTAAGGCCGGTCAAACAGCCGGCGACGATGCTGCGCGGGTATTTGAAAATGTCGAGCCAGCGCGTGCGCTCGACTGCCGGAGCGGCCGCCGGCAAAGTGATCTCCCCGGAGCTCATCTGAAGCGCCCAGGCGAGCGCTCGGCGCGCCTCCTCAACGCGGCCGCGGCGCAGCAGCCAGTGCGGCGACTCGGGCACGAATGCTCGGATGTATAAGCACAGGAAGGCGGGCAGCAATCCGACTGCGACCATCCCGCGCCAGCCGATATAGGGTGCGGCGAATGCCCCCAGGAGCCCGGCCAGCAATGACCCGGCCGGCAGCATCGTAGTGGTGAGTCCGGTGAACCAGCCGCGCTTGTGGGCCGGTGAAAATTCCTGCATCAGTGTGATATCGACCGAGTACAAGCCGGTTACCGCGAACCCAACGAAAAAGCGGCAGGCGACCAAATAGAGCCACCCCCCCTCCGGCGTCAGCGCCATCGCGCCCGTCGCGAGCGAGACGTTCAGCACCGCGGTGATCAGCGCCGGACGGCGGCCGATCTTGTCGGCCATCCAGCCGTAGAGAAGCGATCCGAACGGCGCGCTGACGCCCGAGGCGAGCAGGATCGCGCCTGATTGGCCATAGGTCAGATGCCACTCCTTGACCACGAACGCCAAGACGAACCCGATCAGGAAGAAGTCGAAGAAATCGAGCATGTCGCCGAGCGTCGCTGCCCCCGCGATCTTCCACTGGTTCGCGGTCAGCTTCTTCTGACGCTCCAACAGCTCCAACATCCGGTCGTCTCCTAGGCTGCTCCGATCCGCGGCCCTACGGCCAAAACAGTTCTTGTTGGGCAGCAGCGGCAATGCCGCTGATCCTTTTCTGAAGGTGCCGCAATCGGCTCACGGTGGCAATAGTATCCCGCGGGCGCCACCCGGCCGCAGCGCTGGGAGACGCTGGTAGGGCGCGAACTAAGAGCGCCCGATGAGTTCTATGCGATAGCCGTCGGGGTCCTCGATGAATGCGATGACCGAGCCGCCATGTGCCATCGGGCCGGCCGGGCGCGGTATCTTTACTCCGGCCGCGGCGAGCCGCTCGCAGGCTTTGTAGACATCGGGCACTGAGATCGCGAGGTGACCGAAGGCACTCCCGAGATTATACGGCTCGCTCTGCTCCCAATTGTGAGTGAGTTCTATCACGGTATTGTTGGTCTCGTCGCCATAACCGACAAAAGCGAGTGTGAACTTGCCGGTCGGGTAGTCGCGTTTGCGCAGTACCTTCATGCCGAGCAGGTTCGAATAGAAGTTTAACGATGCGTCGAGATCGCGCACTCGGATCATCGTATGCAACAGCCGGGATTTGTCGGCATCCAACACCGGTTTTGTGGTCTCGGCCACATTTGTCGTCGTCATCGTGCGCTCCTTTGTGTTGTCGAGCCCGAAACGCCGCCCCGGCGGGCGGCGACGAGTTCGAGGACCTGGTCCGCGGCCCGCAGGCTCGGCGACACGCCATCCGCGGCAAGGCTTCGGACCGCTTCATCATAACTCCGCAGATGCGCCGCGCGAACCTGTTCGTCGCCGACAAGCTCAGCGAGTGAAGCGGCCAGCCGTGCCGGCGTGCAATTTGCTCCGAGAAGCTCGGGAACCACGGGCCGGTCAACCAGCAAATTGACGAGATTGACTTGGCGCACCCGCAACACTCGATCCAGCAGCGCCTCGGTGAGCGGGTTGAGGCGATACGCGACAACCATGGGCAGGCGCGCCAGCGCCAGTTCGAGCGCGACCGATCCGGATGCAGCGAGCGCGACCCGGCTGGCGGCGAAGGCGTCGTATTTATCCGCGGGCTGCTGCACAAGGATCGCATCTCCCGGCCACTCGGCGGCGGCGCCGGTAACGGCTGCCGCGACTGTTCCGACAGTCGGGACAACGACGCGGAATGGTCCGACCAGATCTTCGAGCCGGCGAAGCACGACGCCGAAGATCGGCAGCAGACGCCGCACCTCGGCGGCGCGGCTGCCTGGCAATACCGTGATCAGCAGATCGTCCGGGGCCAGACCGTGAGCTGCCCGAAAGTGACTGCCATCGCCGCGGTCGGCGCCGGATTCAATGACAGGATGACCGACAAAGCTGCATGACAGACCGACCCGTTCGAAATAGGGGGGTTCGAACGGCAGCAGCGTCATCAGATGGTCGTACCAGCGCGCCATCCGCCGGGCTCGCCCAGCGCGCCAGGCCCAGACCATCGGGGCGACGTAGTGAATAAGCGGCAAAGTCTCGCCGCGGCGCCGCAACGCGTGCGCCACCCGCCAGCTGAACCCCGAGCTGTCGATTGTCACGACGGCATCGGGCCGCATCGCGCGGGCCGCCGCCACCGTCTCGCGCACCCGGCGCAGGATCACCGGAGCGCGCGGCAACACCTCGGCCACGCCCATGATCGCCAGATCGCCGAGCGGGATGAGACTGTCGAGCCCCTGCTCCCGCATGCGCTCGCCGCCGATGCCCGCGATCTTCAGCTTCCCGCCGATACGCTGCCTGAGCGCGGCGATCAGCGCGCCGCCCAGCGCATCGCCCGACGGCTCTCCGGTAACGATAAAGATGAAGGTCGCTTCGTTCGCAATCACGGCCGGCCCAGGCCGACCAGAAACAGACCGGCTTTATCGGCCGTACGAATGACTGCATCTCGGTCCAGTACGATCGTGGCATGGGCGTCGACCGCGATCCCCCGGAGACCGGTTTCAGCCGAGAGCATAACCGTGCGCAATCCGATCGTCGGTCGGTCGGTACGGGGCTCCTGACCAGGCTTCTCGAGTTTGACAAGCACGCCGCCCGGCCCGTCCCGGCGCAGCGGTGCACAGCGCCGCAACAACTCGTCGGTGCCTTCTATCGCTTCGACGCCGAGCACGAGGCCTTGCTGGACGATGACGGCCTGACCGACATCGAGGGCGCCCAAAGCGCGGGCGACGCGGGCTCCGAGTGTGATATCGGCTTGCGCTTGCCGGTCCGGGCGGAGCCTGCCGAGAGGCCCCTCGGCGACAAATGTCCCGCCGAGCAACTCGTCCGCGCCGATCACCCGGAAGCCCTCTTCTTCGAACTCCTTGACCACCGCCGACAACAGCCCGTCGTCGCCCAGCGCGCGATAGCCTATCCGTGCAAACAACTTGGCCGCACGCCAATCGGGCCGCAATGCAGCGAGCGAGGGCCGTCGGACGCCGCCGGCCAGCACCAGCTCGGTCACATGGTTCTTTCGCAACAAGGCAAGACCGGTCGCCGCGGCGCCGAGCCGGCACCAGGCATGCGGCACGCCCTCTACCGTCGCCGGAGCGGCTGCCCCTTCCAGGGCTAGAACAAAGACGTCGCGTCCGGCAGCGCGGCAACATTCAACAAGATGGCGCGGCAGGTCGCCGCCTCCGGCGACAATCCCGAGCCTATCCGCCATTCTCTCCCTTGGGCTGACAGATCGCGCGACTCGAATCGGCGCGGATGAAGGAGATGACGTCGTCAACCGGCCCGACTCCGCCGAAACGCTCCGCGGTCTCGGCGACGCGGTCACTCAATGTGCCGTCGGCAGCGAAAAGAAACTGATACGCATTGCGCAGCGCCTGGATGTCCTCCCGGCTGAAGCCACGGCGCTGCATCCCAATGATGTTGAGACCGCATAGCCGGGCGCGGTCCCCCATCACTTGGCCATAGGGAATAACGTCACGCTCGACCCCGGACATCCCGCCGATCATCGCGTGCCTGCCGATCCGCACATATTGATGGACGGCGCAGAGCCCCCCGAGAATGGCGTAATCCCCGACCACGACATGCCCGGCGAGCGTCGCGTTGTTGGCCATGACGATATGATCGCCGATCTGACAATCGTGCGCGACGTGGGCGCCGACCATAAAGAGGCAGGAATCACCGACCCGAGTGATCATCCCCCCGCCTTCCGTGCCGGGGTTCATCGTCACATATTCACGGATCGTGTTGTTGCGGCCGATGACGAGCTCCGAGTTTTCGCCGCGGTATTTGAGATCCTGCGGTTCGAGCCCGACGGACGCGAACGGAAAGAGGCGCGTACCCTCGCCGATCGTGGTACGGCCGCCGATGATCACATGTGACCGTAGGGTCACCCGCGGGCCGAGTTCGACGTCCTCGCCGATGATGCAATAGGGTCCGATGACGGCGGTTTCGGCAAGCATCGCCCCCGGCGCAACGATGGCCGTGGGGTGGATTTGCGGCATCTGCGCGCCCGTCTAATCGTCCAGGATCATCGCGGCGAACACGGCCTCGGCCATGACATCTTCGCCGACTTTGGCCTGGCCCTCGAACTTCCAAACGTTTCCGCGATTACGTTGTTTCGCAACGTGAATTTCGAGCCTCGTCGGTGGGAAAACGGGCCGTCGAAAGCGCGCGCTGTCGACGCTCATGAAGTAGACGAGCTTACCCTCCGATTCCGGACCCAACGTATGAACGACAAGGACGGCCGCTGTCTGCGCCATCGCTTCGATGATCAGCACACCCGGCATTACCGGCCGTGCGGGGAAATGGCCCTGAAAGTAGTACTCGTCTTGGGACAAGTCCTTGATCCCGGTTGCCCGATCGTTGGCGGCCACGTCCACGACCTTGTCGATCATCAGAAACGGGTGGCGGTGCGGGATCATTTGCATGATCCGCACCATGTCGATCTCGGTGCCTCGCTCCACAGTGGAGGCAGGATCGATCACGCTCCGCCCTTCCTTCTCGCAAGGCGTTGGAGCACCGCCGTTTGTCTCATGAACTCGCTCAATGGGACCGCCGGGCTGCCGCATACCGCCTCTCCGGCGGGGACATCGCGCATGAGGCCGCTCTTGGCGGCGATTCTCGCCCCGCTGCCGATATGTAAATGCCCGGCGAGCCCACCCTGCCCGCCGACCATGACGTAGTCGTCGAGCCTTGTGCTCCCCGAGATGCCCACTTGCCCCGCAAGGATGCAGCACCGGCCCAACACTACGTTGTGCCCGATCTGCACCAGATTATCAATCATCGAGCCGGAGCCGATCACCGTGTCGTGTCCCGATCCCCGGTCTATCGCGGTATTGGCGCCGATGTCGACATCATCGCCGATCATAACGCGCCCGAGCTGCGGCACTTTGATCGGAGTTTTCTGGTCAGGGGCAAATCCAAACCCGTCCTGGCCGATCCGCACTCCGGGATGCAGCACTACGCGCGAGCCGATCACGCAATGGCTTAATGTTACATTAGCGGCAATTCGGCAGTCGTCGCCGATCTCTACCCCGGCGGCAATTACCGAATTTGCACCGATCTGGCAGCGGCGACCCACCCGCACCCCGCGCTCGATAACGACATTGGGGCCGATGTCGCAGTCATCAGAAAGTACGGCGGTCGCATCGATAATCGCGGAAGGAGCCTGGCGTGCGACGACCACCGCGGCAGGGTAGAACGCCTGAGCTGCGAGCGCATATGCCTTATAGGGCTCCCGGCTGACGAGGACAGCCATACCGGGCGGCGCTTGCCCTGCCGCTTTTTCATCGACGAACGCCGCCCCAGCGCGAGAGCTCACGAACGCGCCCATATATTTCCGGTTTTCGAGAAAGCTGACGTCTTCCGGTCCGGCGGTCTCCAACGGCGCGACATCGGTAAAGCGGCGACTCCCGTCTGCGGCATCCACCAATCTTGCTCCGCTCAGAACGCACAGCGCATCGAGTGCAAAAGGCCCGGCCCGATCAAAGAAGCGTCGGTCTGCCATTTTGAGTTCGGCCCCGGCGTCTAAACTCTATTTCTTCTTTGGCTTTGCCGGAGCGGGCGCGGTCGGCTGCGCCGCAGCGGCTGCCGGAGTCGGGGTCGGGACAGGAGGAGGCACAGCGAAATCGACGGTCAGCGTCGGCATCAGCTCATCGAGTTTTTGCAGTACCTCATCGGTTACGTCGAAGCTCTGGTCGAAGAGAACCAAGTCCGCTCTCTGAAAGACCAGGTTAGCCTTCCGGTCCTTCGCGATATCAGCAATAATCTTAAGCATCTGCTCTTGAATTTTTGAAAGCGCCTCTCCGTTCGATTTTTCCAGAGCTTGGCGTTTTCCCTGCACGTTGCGTTCGAGATCGTTGACTTTCTGCTGGAATTCGCGGCCCTTCTGGTTGAGCGCATCGGCCGACATCGAAGACTGTTGCCGTTGCAAGGCATCACGCTCCGCGCGGAGCCCCTCCTCCTGATGAGAGATTTCCTTGGTATATTCGTTCCGCTTCTGCTCGATTTGCCCGCGTACCATCTTTGCTGCTTTGGAATTCTGCAAAAGCGCCTGGACGTCGACCACCATGACCGTCAGCGGCATCGGCGCGGCGTTGGGCAGGGGCGCAGCCGGTGGCGCGGGCGCCGGACCGGGGGGCGCGGGGGGCGCTTGCGCGAACGCCGCGCCTGCAAGGCTCCAAAACAGCGCCGCTAGAATGATCCGAAAATTGAGATGGCACACCACTATCAAAACCTCGTCCCAAAGCTGACGCGGAAAATTTGGGTCTTGTCGAAGGGTTCCTTCCTGATCGGATACGCGACGTCAAGTCGGATCGGACCGACGGGGGATTTCCACGAGACACCTACACCAGCACTTGCCCGAATGGCCGGTGACTGCTGCACCATCGGTTGCACTCCGCCGGTGGATACTAATTGAGCAGGTGTAAGGACGATATTTGTCGGCTGGATGTGATAAAGGGTCCCGAAATCGGTAAAGACACGGCCGCTTACCCCAAACTCTTTCGGGAGACCGAGCGGTACGCCCAGAGTTACCGAGCCGAGATAATATTTCTGCCCGCCGAGCGCATCGCCGCTCACCGAATCACGGGGTCCAATACCGGCGCTTTGGAAGCCGCGCAGATTGTCACCGCCGACGAAGAACCGATCCTGAATTAATACGTTCTGTCCGTTCCAACCGAAGATGTAGCCCGCCTCTCCGGTGACACTCAGAACCCATTCGGGAAATACCGAATAGTAATAGCCCGCGCTTACCTTGTTGCGCACATAATCGACCCCGAAACCGACCCCAGCAAAATCATTGCCCAGCGAGGCGTAATACCCGGCACTCGGATCCAATCGATCATCGCGGCGGTCGTAGAGCAGGACTTGCCCGATTTCGGAGGTCGTATGCTCCCCCGACTGAAGCACAATGAACAGCGATGTGTTAGGTTGTAGATTGGTAATATCATCGGATCGCGCCGTGTATTTTAGCGTCTGGCGCAGATTTTCCGTGATCTGGTAGCCGGTGCGGAGGGCGCCGCCATAAGAGAATTGCTGATAAGGCGGGGTCACGCCGCTAAAGAAATTCGCGGTTGGGCTGGTCTTAATTTCGAAAATATCGACGCCGGCAGCTATATTGCGATCGAGAAAATAGGGCTCGGTGAAGCTCAGATCGACTTGTTGAGAGCGCAGCGAAACTACGGTGCCGATTCGCAGATCCTGACCGCGCCCGAGAAAATTTCGCTCACGGATGTTCACGTCTGCCAACGGCCCATCGGTGGTTGAGAAGCCAATGCCCAAAGACAGCTCGCCGGTCGATTGCTCCTCGACCTCGGCGGTCACGACTGTCTTGTCGGGAGCAGATCCCGGGCTGTTCGTTACTTCGACCTTTTTGAAGAAACCGAGGTTTTTTATCCGCTGCTGCGAACGCTGCATTTTGGTGCTGTTGAAGGCATCGCCTTCAACCAGCTGGAATTCGCGACGGATCACTTTGTCGAGCGTGCGAACATTGCCGACGATATCGACCCGTTCGACATAGACTTGCGGTCCCTCCTGAACATCGAAGGTGATATCGACCGTATGGTCTTCTCGGTTTCGATTAACATTTGGCTTGATTTCGACGAAAGCATATCCCCGGTTGCCGAGCGCGTCTGTCAGCGCCGAAATCGATTTTTCAACGGCTTCCGCGTCGTACCAATCGCCGCTATGGACGGTCAGGAGCGGGAGCACCGCCTCCGGTGGCAGGTCTTTAATTTTGATGTTGACGTCGATTTTACCGAAGCGGTACCGCTCGCCCTCCTCGAGGGTGAAGGTAATGATGAACCCGTTACGATCCGGAGTTAGTTCGGCAACCGCCGATACGACGCGGAAATCAGCGTACCCTTCGGTCAGGTAAAAGCGGCGCAGCAGCTCGCGGTCGTAGGTCAGCCTGTCCGGGTCATAGGTGTCGTCGCTGGTAAGAAACCGGTACCAGCGGCTTTCCTTGGTTTGAATGATGCCGCGGAGCTTCGCGTCGCTGTATTGATGGTTACCGACAAAATTGATGCTGCGTATGCCAGTGAACTCGCCCTCGTTGATCTCGAAAACGAGATCAACCCGATTTTCCGAAAGCTGGATCACCTTGGGCTCGACGGTCGCCCCGAAGCGGCCATGCCGGCGATAGAGGTCGAGTATGCGTGTGACATCGTTCTGCACCCGGGTCCGTGTGTAGACGACGCGCGGGCGCAGCTGGATCTCGGCGGTGAGATCCTTTTCGTCGATCTTGCTGTTCCCCTCGAATGCGATGCGGTTGATGATCGGATTTTCCACAACCCTGACCACCAAAGTATTGCCAGACCGGCTGAGGTTTACATCGGCGAAAAGGCCGGTAGCGAACAGTGCTTTCAATGACTTGTCGACCAGCTCATCGTCCCAAGCATCCCCCGGTTGGATCTGCAAATAAGAGCGAATCGTCTCAGGCTCGATCCGCTGTGCCCCTTCGATCCGAATATCGGCAACGACACCGCCCGCCTGAGCAGGCGAGGGGCCGCGGGGCTGCGCGCCGACGGGTTCGACCGTGGCCACAGCTGTCGCAAGCACAAAGCCAAGCACCGCCGAAAGCACGGCAGTCACACGGATACAACGCAACACACCCCCACCGCGGCTCGAGATCCACCCCCCGGATCGGAAATCGCGCTTATATCACAAGGCTTTGAACAGACTCCCGATCCCGAGATGGACGAGATCGTTCCAAGTGGCGAACACCATCAGTGTCAGAACCAAAGCCAAGCCGATGCGAAAGCCGTACTCCTGAGCGCGGTGGCCCAGCGGCTTTCCGCGAAGCGCCTCCGCCGCATAAAACAGCAAATGGCCTCCGTCAAGGACCGGAACCGGAAACAGGTTGATCAGTCCGAGGTTTATCGACAGCACTGCCATAAACCACAGCACAGCGACAACACCCCCTTGAGCGACTTCTCCCGACATCTGCGCAATGCGCAGGGGCCCGCCAAGTTCATCGGTTGCCCGCGTACCCTTGATGATCTGCCACATCGCCTGCAGGGTTCCGGCGGTCAAGTTCCAAGCTTCTTCCCCGGCCTGCACGATCGCCGTCGCCGGATCGCGCTTGACATATTCCATTCCGCTCCGCGCGATGCCGAGCAGCCCGATCTCGTAATGGTTGCCAAACCGGTCTGTGAGTTCCGTCCGGCCCGGCGTTACGTGCAGCGTCTGCTCGCCGCCGTCGCGCGCGACGACGATAGTCATCGGCACCCCCGGGTTCAGACGCACCGCCTGCTGCACATCCTCGAAACGGTGAACCGTCCGTCCGTCAATCTGGAGAATGACGTCGCCCGCATGGATCCCGCCCTGCTCAGCCGCACTGCCTGGCTGCACCTGCCCAACCTCGGCCGGCGTGAAAGGCTGGCCGTAGGTGACAAACAAGATCGCCAATGCCGCCACAGCAAAAATAAAATTGGCCGCTGGTCCGGCTGCGACAATCGCGGCTCGCTGGCCCAGCCTCTTGTAATGAAAAGAGACCTCTCTCTCGGCCGGGCTCAGGCGAGCAAGGCCAGCGGCGGGGAGGCCGGAACTGGCGTCGCTGTCACCAAACATCTTGACGTAACCGCCAAGCGGGATCGCACTGAACTTCCAGCGGGTTCCCGCACGGTCCCACCAGCCAAACAGTTCCGGCCCAAAACCGATCGAGAATACTTCGACGCGCACCCGGTTCCAGCGCGCAGTGATGTAATGCCCGAACTCGTGAACAAAAACGAGCACCGTAAGAATAACGACGAACCAGATTACAGAATAAAAAAAGTTATGGACCTGCGAGAGGCCCTTCAGAAATTCGATCATGATGCATCCATTCGTGCCGGTAACGGCGCAGAGTTACGCCGGCTCGATAGGCTGGCGGCAACATCCCGTGCTGTTTTGTCGAAATTGTACACGTGCTCCAGCGTTTCAAGCGCGCCCTCGGGAATTGCTTCCAACGTGCGCTCGACCGTCTCAACGATATCGAGAAAGCCGATGCGGCCTTCGAGAAAGGCGTGAACCGCCGTCTCATTTGCCGCATTAAGCACGGTCGGGCAGCCGCCGCCCCGGAGCAACGCCTCGCGGGCGACGCGCAGAGCCGGGAAGCGGCGTTCATCGGGATGTTCGAAGGTGAGCCGCCCAATCGCCGCCAGGTCGAGCCGTTTGGCCGGTGTCTCGATGCGATCGGGCCAAGCGAGCGCATAGGCGATCGGCGTTCTCATATCGGGAGACCCGAGCTGGGCCAAAACCGAGCCGTCGCGGTAGACGACCGCACCGTGAACAATCGATTGGGGATGAACGACAATATCGACCCGCTCCGGCGGCAGCTGAAAGAGATGATGCGCCTCGATCAGCTCCAGCCCCTTGTTCATCATTGTCGCCGAATCAACTGAGATCTTGGCCCCCATATTCCAGTTAGGGTGGGCGACCGCCTCTTGCGGTGTGACCTCGCGCATGCCTTCGAATGCGCGTTCACGGAACGGACCGCCACTCGCGGTCAAGATGATCCGTTCGATGGTATCGGCGCGGTCCAGGTCAAAGCACTGCCAAATCGCATTATGCTCGCTATCCACGGGTAGCAGGGTCGCGCCGCAGCGGCTGACCTCCTGCATCACCAGTTCGCCCGCGCAGACGAGCACTTCCTTGTTGGCGAAGGCCACGATGGCCCCACGCCGGATCGCGGCCAACGTGGGGGCAAGCCCAGCTGCTCCGACGATCCCGGCCATAACCCATTCGGCCGGGCGCAACGCCGCTTCAATGAGTGCTTCTGGGCCGGAGGCGGCCTTAATTCCGGTTCCCGCGAGCGCTTCCTTCAAAGCCGCATAGTGGTCAGGGTCGGCGATCGCAGCGAATCGCGCACGCAGAGCGCGCGCCTGCTCGGCCAATCGCTCGGGATTCTGGTTCGCGGTAAGTGCTTCGACTTCGAAACCATCCGGGTTGCGGGACAGCAGGTCGACAGTACTTTGACCGATCGAGCCTGTGGAACCTAAAATCGTCACTCGCCGGACCCCACGAGTCCGGCCGCCGAGCGGGCTGGGCGAGTTCATTGCCATGCCAGCAGGCTGCGGCCGCCAATCAGCGTCAGCAAAGCCACGACCGGGACTACCGCTAGCAGCCCATCAAGCCTGTCCAGGAGACCGCCATGACCTGGTATGAGGCCGCTTGAGTCCTTCACGCCGAACCTTCGCTTTGCCGCCGACTCGGCAAGATCGCCGAACTGACCGACGATCGCAAGACCTGCGCTGACGAGGACGAGGGGAAAGGCGGGAGTCGTTTCTAACCACGCCGCTGTCGCCCACCCCGCCAACCCCGCGCAGACCGCTCCTCCCATCAGCCCGGTCCAGGTCTTTCTCGGGCTCCAGCGCGGCGCCAAACGCGGTCCGCCCACGACCCGTCCGACGGTGTAAGCGCCGATATCCGTCGCCCAGACCACAGCCAGTAACCAAAGCAAGGTGGACCGTCCGGCGGGTCCATCGCGCGCCAGCCAAAGGAGGGAGACGCACGGCAGCGCCACCCAGAGCGCACCGATCGCGGTCCATTGCGGCTCGATGTCTCTGGTTCTGCGAGCCGCCCACAGCACCAAACCCGCGCCGACAAGCGCCGTGCCGAGCGCCAGTCCTGCGGAGTCGAGCGCCGCAGCGGCGACTGCCGTCAGAACCACCACGACCAGCAAGATTCCGGTCCGCCCAAGGTGTCCTCTGCGGCAAAGCCGTCCCCATTCCCATGCCATTACGGCAGCCGCCGCGGCCGTCAATAGTGGCAGCCAAGGCCAACCGAACCATATCGCGGCGACTGGAAGGGGTGCCAGCACGAGCGCCGAAACGGCCCGCAGTAAGAGTGGATCGGCCGCAGATCTGACGGCGAAAAAGGTCATTTACGGCTCGCCTGAGTCGCCGGCAACCCTGAAAGTGGGAGGGCGGTTCCGCTTTCAGCGCAATCAACGGAGGCACCATAACGGCGCTCGCGGCCGCAGAATTCGTCGATGGCCAGTTGCAAATCGCGTTTCGAAAAATCGGGCCACAGCGTCTTCGTAAAGACGAGCTCGCAATAAGCATTCTGCCAGAGCAAAAAATTGCTAATCCGCTGTTCGCCGCTCGTCCGGATCATCAGATCCGGGTCGGGAAGCTCCGCGGTGAACAGATGGCTCGCAAAGCAGCCGTCGTCGATTGCGTCGGCCGCGAGACTGCCCGACGCCACCTCCCGCGCGATCGCCCGTACCGCGGCGATGATCTCGGCACGTCCGCCGTATGACAACGCCATTGTCAGGATAATCCGCTTGTTGTCGCGGGTGGTCGCCTCCGCATCCTCGATCAAAGCGATGATGTCGGGGTCGAGCTTGCTGAAATCACCGATGACCTTGAGACGAACTCCGTTGCGATGCAGCTCAGCGACCTGGCCGCGCAGATAATACCGCAGTAGGCCCATCAGATCCCTGATTTCTGATGCCGGCCGGTTCCAATTCTCCGACGAGAAGCCAAACAGCGTCAGATAAGGAATACCCAGTTCGGCCGCGGCGATCACGGCGCGCCGCGCCGCCTCGGCACCACGCCGGTGGCCGGCAATCCTCGGCAAACCGCGCGCGTTCGCCCAGCGCCCATTACCGTCCATGATGATTGCGATGTGCTGAGGCACCCGCCGCTGTGCTCCGGCGGCGCTCATCAAACCTGCAGGATCTCTCTATCCTTTTGCGCGAGAGCCTCGTCGATGCGCCTGACGTAGTCGTCGGTCAGATGCTGTACCTCCTGCTGCAGCTTGCGTTGCTGGTCTTGCGAAATCTCCGCGTCCTTCTCGCGGCGCCTGAGCGCCTCGATGCCATCGCGGCGAATATTGCGGACAGCCACCTTCGCGTCTTCCGCATACTTTGCGGCAACGCGGGTCAGACTTCGGCGCCGTTCTTCGTTCAAGTCGGGGATTGGGACTCGGATGACTTGGCCCTCCGTCTGCGGGTTCAGGTCGAGGCCGGATTCGCGAATGGCCTTGTCTACCGCCTTGACGACGCCGCGGTCCCACACCTGCACGGTGATCAGGCGTGGCTCGGGAACGTTGACGCTGGCCACTTGATTGAGCGGCACGACATTGCCATAGGCGGTGACCATGATCGGTTCGAGCAGGCTCGCCGAAGCCCGCCCGGTCCGTAAACCGCCGAACTCCTTGCGCAACACCTCCACCGCACCATCCATCCGGCGCCGGAGATCCTTCAACAAATTGTCTTCAGGCATGGCTCTCGTCCCGTTCAGCTTTGTCCGTTAATGATTGTGTATCGTCCGCGCCCTCGCAAAATTTCGGCAAAGCCCCCAATTTCGAAGATCGAGAACACCAGGATCGGAATGTGGTTCTCACGCGCCAGCGAAATCGCCGAGGCATCCATCACTCTGAGATCGCGGGACAAGACCTCCAGGTAATCGAGTCTTTCATAGCGCCTCGCGAGCGGCGCTTGCTCGGGATCGGCGTCATAGACGCCATCGACCTTGGTCGCCTTCAAGAGCGCCTCACACCCCATCTCAGAGGCTCGCAAGGCTGCCGCCGTATCAGTCGTAAAAAACGGGTTGCCCGTCCCCGCGGCAAAAATCACGACGCGCCCTTTTTCGAGGTGACGCAAGGCCCGACGGCGGATGTACGGTTCGCAAATCGCCTGCATAGAAATCGCCGACTGCACGCGAGTGCTCACCTCCCGGCGCTCGAGCTCGTTCTGCATCGCGAGTGAGTTAATCACGGTTGCGAGCATGCCCATGTAATCCGCGGAGGCGCGCTCCATTCCAACGGCGGACCCCGAAACGCCACGAAAGATGTTGCCGCCGCCGATCACCACGCAGATTTCGACACCAAGTGCGTGAACCGAACGGATCTCGCCTGCGATGCGGCCGACCATTTCGGGGTCGAGGCCATACTCGCGCGCCGCCATCAGGGCTTCACCGGAAAGCTTTAAGAGAACGCGGCGGTATTTGAGATCGGCTGACATGAGGCCTTTGCTGATCGGACGAGCCGCGCCCCTCTTACCGGCGGTTTGGCGAGCATATCAAATTCGCGCCCCCGTTGCACCTCCATCGATGGAAGTGGCGGAACGAGCGCGGCGAACGCCCGGCCGCTTCAGTTCTTCAGCTGTGCCGCCACTTCGGCCGCGAAATCCGTAGGCGGGCGCTCGATCCCTTCCCCCAGCGCCAAACGCGCAAAGCTGGCGATCCGGATCGGCGTCCCCGCGGCCTTGCTGGCTTGCTCGACAACCTTTGCGATCTTTGTCTTTTTCTCCTCGTCTTTGACAAAGATCTGCTCGAGCAGCACAAAGTCCTCGTAGAACTTTCGCAGCCGACCTTCGACCATCCTGTCGACAACCGAGTCGGGCTTTCCGGTGGCACGCGCCTGCTCCCGTAGCACCTCCCGCTCCCGGTCGAGCGCAGCTTGCGGCACTGACGCAATGTCTAGGTAGAGCGGGCTGGCCGCGGCGATATGCATCGCCAAATCCTTGCCGAGCGCTGCCAGCTGGTCCGCTCCGGCGGTCGAAGCCAAGGTCACGATGACCCCTATCTTGCCGAGACCAGGACCGAGCGTATTGTGGACATAAGAGTGCACAGCGCCATGCTCGGTCGACAGCCGGGCGACGCGGCGAAGCACCAAGTTCTCGCCGATTGTGGCTATGAGGTGGGTCAGCTCCTCCTCTACGGTTCGACCGGCTCCGGGAAAGTCGGCCTCCTTCAGCGAGGCGAGTTCCCCGTCTGCATCGAGCGCCAATCGGCTGACCGTCCGCACGAAGCTCTGAAACGCATTATTCCGGGCGACAAAGTCGGTTTCGGAATTGACCTCGACGACGGCACCGACTGGGCCGCGCGTGGCGACCCCGATCAAACCCTCCGCGGCGACGCGGCCCGCCTTTTTTGCAGCCGCGGACAAGCCCTTTTTTCTCAGCCAGTCTATGGCTGCTTCGATGTCGCCGCCGCTGTCACCGAGCGCCCTTTTGCAATCCATCATCCCGGCACCGGTCTTTTCGCGCAGCTCCTTGACCAGTGCAGCCGTTACCTCGGCCATAACATCGACCCCCCAAAGCATATCCTGACAACGAAAAGCATCTCCTATTTCGCCGCTGCAGGAGCTGTTTCGTCCTGCGCGCCGCCGTCGAGACCAGCCGGCTCGCTTTCGTCCGCCGCATCCTCCGGGATCTCCGCCGCAAAGGTTTGTTCGGGAGCGAGATGCGTCCGCGCGCCGATATCGACCCCGGAAGCAGCCAACTCAGCCTGCAGCCCGTCTAGGACGGAGCCGGCGACGAGATCGCAATAGAGATGTATCGCACGCATCGCGTCATCATTGCCCGGTATCGGATAGGCTATGCCGTCGGGCGAGGAATTCGAATCGAGTATCGCGACGACCGGGATCCGCAACGTATTGGCCTCGGCGACCGCAATAGCTTCCTTGTTCGTATCGATCACGAAGAGTATGTCGGGCAGCCCGCCCATCTCCTTGATGCCGCCGAGCGCACGCTCCAGCTTGTCGCGGTCGCGCGTCAGCTCGAGAAGCTCGCGCTTGGTCAATCCGGTCTGCTCTTGAGAGATCCGTTCCTCGAGCTCGCGCAGCCGTTTTATCGATTGCGAAATAGTCTTAAAGTTGGTCAACATACCGCCGAGCCAGCGGTAGTTGACGTAGTATTGTCCGCAGCGTTTGGCGGCGTCCGCGACTGGCTCCTGAGCCTGGCGCTTGGTGCCGACCAGAAGAACCCGGCCGCCGCTCGCGACGACATCGCGGATCGCTTGCAGCCCTTGATGCAACATCGGCTCGGTTTGCTCGAGATCGATGATGTGAATCCCATTGCGGACGCCGAAGATGTAGGGTGCCATCTTGGGGTTCCAGCGACGGGTGTGATGGCCGAAGTGAACGCCGGCTTCGAGAAGCTGGCGCATCGACGCATTCGGTACTGCCATTGAGGTTCCTTGTTCCGGTTGAGCCGCCGCAGGAGAAGCCGACGCCCAACGCGCCGACACCGGAACGGGATTTGCGCGGACAGGCCGGCAATGCCCGTAGCCCTGCGTGAGGTATCGCCACATTACTTACGGCGCGCGTACTGCCTTCGCAAGTATCCGACGCCACGCAAGCCAATTCGCCCGCGCCAAATGGGCTTGCAGTGCACAAAGAGGAGCTCGTTCTAGGGCTCAGCGACGCTCGGCGCGAGGCAAATCGGCCAAGCTTCCGAAAAGACGCAATGAGAGTCCGGGATATCCTCCGCGGCGGTTACGCCATTTCAAACCAGCGTCTGCTGCCCGCGGTGTAGACGCGTTGCCGGTTCATGAACAGGGCGTCGTTTTCCGAACTCAGCACGTGGCCGAGTATTTGGCCAGTGTAGAAGGGCGCGGCACCCATGACGGCGGTAGCCGGTAGTAGAATTTGATCGATGCCGAGCTTTTGAAGTGTGTCGATCGAAGTGCCATAAACGACGCCACCCGCTCGCGCCCAGGCCAGCGCGGCCATGCACATTGGGCAGGGCTCGCCGGTGGTGTAGAGGATGACCTCCCCCACCCCTGATTGCCGTGCCGCGCCACGTAGTCGTTGATCGCGACGATTTCCCCGTGAAGGATCGGGTTTGCTCTTCTCTTGTTCGCGCCGGTCGCCATGACCATGACCTGAC